>JAFAED010000083.1 GCA_023424275.1 Pseudomonadota bacterium
ATCTTGCCCCGATCGTCCATCCACGCCGGCGGATCTGGCCACGCGACCGTGTCGAAAGGCGCCGCCGGATCGAGCGCCGCGGGCACGTCGCGCAGGCGCGCGCGCCAGACGATCAGCTCGGCGCGGCGCGTTTCCGAAATCGGAAAGTCGGGAACGGTCACCATCGCATCGGTCGCCGCGAGCAGGCGGCCGCGACGCGCGCGGACGATCGCCAGCTGCGCGTCCGGCGTCGGCGGTGGCGGCTCGATCGCCTGCACGCTGTTCGCGACGACAGCGATGCTCTGTCCCTCCGCCTGGGCAGCCAGCAGCGCTTCATAGGCATCGTCGGCAAGTTCGACCGCGTCCGGGGGCATGTCGCGGTGCAGATCTTCGTCGTAAAAGCCGCGCGTCGACGGGCTGAAAAAGCGAGTCATGACAGGTCGATCCTTCCGATCGCGAAAAAGCAGCAGGGGTCGGTGCTGTCGTTGGCGTTGAACACCGAAAATCCGTTCGCGGTGATGGTGGCGCGGATGACATCGGGCCAATTGTCCTGCGAATCCGACGACGTATCGTCGGTGCCGCCGGCAACGACCGACCAGGCCGCGCCGGTAAAGCTGGTCGGAAAGCTGACCGCGGTGTTGCCGTTCGAATTGGCGGTGAACTGGCCCCATTGGATCATCACCGTGTTGGCGGGATCGGCGCCCGGGATCGTCACATAGCCGCTCGATCCCAAGGATTTCGTCATGGGGCCCAGCGCGGCAGGGGTCAGCGCCACGTCGTTGGCCGTGCCGGCGCGAGTTTGCGCCTGTGTGGCGGCCGTCACGGTGATGACGCGGCTGGCGGTCAGGTCGCCGCCGCCGGTCGCAAGCCCGCCGCCGGTGAAAGTGCGCGCCAACAGCGCGGTCAGCGCGTCGGAGATCCCTTCGACCACGGCGGCCAGCACGGCGATCGAGCCGTTGACCAGCACGATCGCCGCGTCGAGGACGCGCTTGACCTTTTTGGGCGTCATCGCGGTTTCGTCGTCTTCGCCGGCATCGGCCAGATCGTTGGTCGATAGCTTCAGCACGCCCATGACGTCTTCGGTCGCCGGCGGGTTGAGGAACAGTGCGTCGCCGAATTCGATGACGTCGACAATCTCCGACGCCAGCACCACGTCGACCGCGAACAGGCTGGTTGCCAGCGCGGCCTTCGACAGGATCGGATCCGCCGCCGCGCTGTGGATCGCGATCAACGTCCCGCCGGCATCGTACAGGCCGAAGCCGGTGACGTCGTAAGTGATGGGGGCGGGATCATAGGCGACGACGTGGATGATGTTTTCCGCCACGGCCTGCCCCGAAACGGTATCGATCCGGCGGAACTCCCCGGGCAGGTTGTCGATGGTCGGCGCCATGACGAAGGGCGTGTCGGTCAAGCCGATCGACGTGATCAGCACTTCCTCGGTTCCGCCGTTCTGCGCGTCGACGATGGCCGCCAGGCCGGCGTCGGTGATCATCATCTGCAACGCAGCCATCAGTCATGCTCCAGAAATTCGCCGGCATCGTCGGACAGCGGTTCGCCATCTTCGGTCTGCAGCAGCAGGGCCCAGATCGGGTCATCATCGTGCGCGGCCTCGACCTGCGTGCGCGACCAGGTCGCCATCTGCGCGCCGCCCATCAGCCAAGCTTGCGCCTGCGCCTGCATCGACTGGATGAAGGTGAAGTGGCTGCGGACCGGCTTTGCCGCGGCAACGTCGCGGATGATCGCGGTGGCGGTTTCGGCGGTCAGGAAGCTGGCCGGGATCTGATCGGCCGCGGCGCGCACTTCGAATGTGTGCGGGGCCCCGCGCGGGCTGTTTTCCCACCATTCGACGATCTGCAGCAGCGGTTCGAAGCGATCGAGCACTTCGCGCAGCGCCGCCCGGGTTCCCTTGCGGCGGTGAAACGGGATGGCGTCGGCGACGGCGGCGCGCTTTTCGGCCTCGGACCAGTCGGGATCCCATCGCGAAATGGCAAGGCCCCATCCGAGGAACGGCAGGATTTCGGCTGGGCATGTCGCGGGGTTCCACAGCGTGCCGACCGCCGACAGGTCGATGTCGGCCCGCATCGCGTCCTCGACCGCACGCTCGGCATCGGTCGCGTTTGGCGGCAACAGGCTTTTCGCCAGCAGTTCGGGCGGCAGGACGCTCATTCGGCTATGCCGGCATAGTTCAACGCAACGCTCTCGCACCAACCTGCCTGCAGAGGGGTGAGGACCTGATCGGCGGCGGGCGAGGTCAGGTCGACGCGCTGGACGCCCGCGACGTGGAGCGCGGCGATGATCGCCGAGCGGGGGATATCGCGGCCCAGCCTGCGCGCCTTCAGCAAATAGGCGTCGAGCGCATCGGCGGCGGCATTTTCGATCAGCGCCGGATCGGGACCGGCATAGAGGTAGAGATCCGCGAAGATGTCGAAGGTTACGATCTCGGCCGACTGGACAATCACTTCGTCGGTGAGCGGGCGGACTTCGTCATGCGTCAACACCGCCTCGACGGCATCGATGGTACTTGCCGGCGCCGTGCCGTCGCCGGTGCGCGACAACACCGACACGACAACCTGCCCCGGCGTCGGGGATGTCGCCGATGCATCGAGCACGTCGCTGGACGCGGACTTGGCATGGTAGATATAGGCCCCCTCGGGACCGGCGA
>JAFAED010000125.1 GCA_023424275.1 Pseudomonadota bacterium
TGACGGGAGCGATCAGGGGCGGCCGGGCGCCTTGCAGCCGCGCTCCAGTCCGACGCCTTTCAGGAACCCGCGGCGCACCGTGCCGGCATAGACGGCGAGCGCGTATCGCCGCCTTTCGGCATTGGCACCGGTGACTTCGCCGATCAGGCCGCGAAAGGGAATGATCGATCCCGCCACCGTGCCCGCGACGCGCCCAGCGGTTTCTTCGCGCTTCTTGGCGCGGCTCTTGTCGACCTGTTCGTTGACGTCGGCACCGAGCACCTCGTTGAGTTCGCCGACTTCGCGAATGATCGCAGCGCATTTTCCCATCCCGTCCAGCGAGTAGGGATTTTCCTGGATCGCCAGCAGTTTCGGCGGAACCTCCTTGCCGTCGAACGGCTCGGTCACATCGTTGGCGGTATCCTTGATCGTCGATTCTTCGGGCGCGCCCTGCTGGGCATAGGCGGATGCAGGACCCGCAAGGAGGGATATGGCAATCGCGAAGAGCATTGGGTTACGCATGGTCGGCATCTCCTGTTTCTCAACGACTTAAACGCAACGGACAGCTTTCGGCTCCCCGACCGTCGACCAAGGCATACGGCGCGCGGTAATCCGGACCCACGGTCCTTGCGCGCCGTCATAACCACCGCCGACGCCTTCGCTCAGGTCGAGAATATCCCACGCGGCGGCATCGCGGTATATCGATTCGACTTCTTCGCATGCGAGATAGTTGAAATAGCGGCCGAAGCGATCACGCCCTTCCGTCCCGCCGCCCTTATAGCTCGCAAAATGCAACCCGCCGGGCTGCAGCGCACGATGAATGCGGGCGATGACGCCCGTGAGATCGCCGCGGGGCACATGAAGCAGGCTGGCCGACGCCCATATGGCGTCGTAACGCGCTTCGGCTGCGAGCTCGTCGAAGCGCATCACGCGCACCGGCCTGCCGAGCCGCGCCTCCGCTTTGGCCGCGATCTCGGCGACGCCATCGGTCGGATCGACCACAAAACCGCGGGCGATCATGTGCGCGGCGTCGCGCCCCCCGCCGCAGCCGAGTTCGAGAATCGCGGCGCCGTCCGGCAGCCGGTCGAGGAAAGCATCCAGATAGCGCGAAACACCCGAGGCACCCGACGCAATATAAACCGGCGCTTCCGCCGCATAGAAAGCGAGGGTCCGGGCGTCGGATCCGCTCACCTTGTGGGGACGGGCTCCGATCCCGTCCAGTCGTAGAAGCCGCGCCCCGCTTTCTTGCCCACCCAGCCGGCGTCGACATATTGGACGAGCAGCGGCGCGGGACGGAATTTGGGATCGCCGGTGCCGCTGTAGAGCACGCGGATGATTTCTAGGCAGGTATCGAGACCGATGAAGTCGGCGAGCGTGATCGGCCCCATCGGGTGATTGAGGCCGAGCCGGCAGCCGGTGTCGATATCCTGCATCGTTGCGACGCCCTCGCCGAGCGCGAACACCGCCTCGTTGATCATCGGCATCAGCACACGATTGACGATGAAACCCGGCGCGTCGTTGGCATGGACGATTTCCTTGCCGAGCCCGCGGCCAAACGCCTCGACCTTTGCCAGCGTATCGTCGCTGGTCGCGAGCCCGCGGATCAGTTCGATGAGGCCCATGACGGGCACTGGATTGAAGAAGTGGACGCCGATGAAACGCGCCGGATCGGGCGCGGCCTGCGCCAGGCGGGTGATCGGGATCGAACTGGTGTTCGACGCAAGAATTGCGGTCGCCGACAGATGCGGACCGACGCTGGCGAAGATCGCGCGCTTGATCTCCTCACGCTCGGTCGCCGCTTCGATGACGAGATCGGCGGGGGCAAAGGCGCTGTGATCGGCGACAGGGGTTATGCGGCCGAGCAGCGCGTCGGCGTCGGCCTGCGTCATCTTTTCTTTCGATACCAGGCGGCCGAGCGCCTTGGCGATCCCTGCCTTGCCCGCTTCGGCGCGCGCGATGTCGATGTCGGAAAGGAGCACATCATGTCCGGCGCCAGCCGAAACTTGCGCGATGCCCGCGCCCATCTGCCCCGCTCCGATAACGCCGACGATCATGATAAGCCCTTTCGCTGGAAATCCGTGCCTGTGCCCCTACGGCCTGGCAAGGTCGCGTCAAGAGTGCGCGTAGGCGGGCTGCGTCAGGGAGCCGACCGAAACTCGGTCGCTTCGGCCAGGATCAGCGCAAAGGCGGGGTCGGCATCGTCCCATGTCGCGATAGGGGTCCAGCCGCCCGCGCGCAAAAGCAGGTTCGCATCGCGCGGGCCATATTTATGGCTATTCTCGCTGTGGATCGTTTCGCCCTTTTGCATTGTATAGCGCCGGCCATCGATCGAAAATTCCACGTCGCAGGCGGCGACCAGATGCATTTCGATCCGCGCATGGACGTCGTCCCAGATTGCACGGTGCGCAAAATTCTCGATCGGAATGTCGCCGCCAAGTTCGCGGTTGATCCGTTCGAGCAGGTTGAGGTTGAACGCTGCGGTCACCCCTGCCGGATCGTCATAGGCGAGTTCAAGGGCCCCGATATCCTTGATGCGGTCGATACCGATCAGCATCAGGGATTCGTCGCCCAGCGCGGCGCGCCAGTTGCGCAGCAGGTCGATCGCCGTGCGCGCGACCATGTTGCCGATCGTCGAACCTGGGAAAAATCCGAGCTTCGGCAAAGGGCAGATTTCGCGCGGCAGTTCGACACGCTGGGTGAAATCGGCCTCGACCGGATAAATGGCGAGCCCGGGGAAACGGTCGGCGAGCGCCTCGGCGCTGTTGCGCAGAAAGTCACCCGAGATATCGACGGGAACATAAGCGGCAGGATCGATGGCATCGAGGAGGAGCGGCGTCTTGGTCGAACTGCCCGAGCC
>JAFAED010000281.1 GCA_023424275.1 Pseudomonadota bacterium
ACGAGGCCGCGACCCACCGCGCCTCCCCCTTCGCCGCGCGCCGCGAAGCGCAGCACCAACGCCTGGGTCTCCCCGCCTACCCCACCACCACGATCGGCAGCTTCCCGCAGACCCCCGAGGTCCGCAAGGCGCGCGCCGCGCATATCCGGGGCGAGATCGACGACGCGGCTTACGCCCAATATCTCCGCGTCGAAACGCGCGCCGCGGTCAAATGGCAGGAGGAGATCGGCCTCGACGTCCTCGTCCACGGCGAGTTCGAGCGTAACGACATGGTGCAATATTTCGGCGAACAGCTCGCCGGCTTCGCCTTCACGCGCGCCGGCTGGGTGCAAAGCTATGGCTCGCGCTGCGTCCGCCCGCCGATCCTCTATGGCGACGTCTCGCGCCCCGCACCGATGACCGTCGACTGGTGGCGCTTTGCGCAGGACCAGACCGACCGCCCGATGAAGGCGATGCTCACCGGCCCCGTCACCATCCTGGGCTGGTCCTTCGTCCGCGACGACCAGCCGCGCGCGGCAAGCTGCCGCCAGATCGCGCTCGCGATCCGCGACGAAGTGCAGGACCTCGAAGCCGCCGGCGCCGCGATCGTCCAGATCGACGAGGCGGCGCTGCGCGAAGGCCTCCCCCTCCGCCGCAGCGAGTGGCAGGCCTATCTCGACTGGGCGGTCGAAAGCTTCAGCATCGCATCGTCGGGCGTCCGCGACGACACGCAGATCCACACGCATATGTGCTATTCGGAGTTCAACGACATCATCCGCGCGATCGGCGCGATGGACGCCGACGTCATCTCGATCGAGACCGCGCGCTCGCAAATGGAGCTGCTCGGCGCCTTCGAAAGCTATGCCTATCCGAACGAGGTCGGCCCCGGCGTCTACGACATCCACTCGCCCCGCATCCCGGCGGAGCGCGAGATGACCGACCTCCTCACCCTCGCCGCCAAACATGTCCCGCCCGCGCAGCTATGGGTGAACCCCGACTGCGGGCTCAAGACGCGCAAATGGGACGAGGTGCGCCCCGCGCTCGTCGCGATGGTCGCCGCGGCCAGATCGATGCGCGCCCGCGCGCTGGTGAAGGAGGCCTATCTTGCCAAATGAGGCGGCGCACGACGCCATAAAGCACGACATGATGCCCGGCGGGCAGCCGGCGGTGCGCGTCACCGCCATGCCCGCCAACGCCAATGTCTATGGCGACATTTTCGGCGGCTGGCTGATGGCGCAGATGGACCTCGCCGCCTCGTCGGTCGCGTCGCTCCACGCACGCGGCCGCGCGGTGACGATCTCGGTGGAGGGCATGTCCTTCCACCGTCCCGTCTTCGTCGGCGACGAGGTCTCGGTCTTCGGCCGCCTCGTCCGGGTCGGCCGCACCTCGATGCACGTCGAGGTCGAAACCTGGGCGCGCGACCGCCAC
Organism: Pseudomonadota bacterium; assembly: GCA_023424275.1. Lineage (GTDB taxonomy): Bacteria > Pseudomonadota > Alphaproteobacteria > Sphingomonadales > Sphingomonadaceae > Sphingopyxis. Next base: position 1,408 of record JAFAED010000281.1, read on the forward strand.
GCCGACGAAGCGCACAAGGTCACGCAGGCGGTCTTCATCTTCGTCGCGGTGGGGCCGGACCGCAGGCCCAGGGCGGTGCCCGCGCTCCCCGGCGGATAGCCGCGCCGCCATCGCCCGCGCCCAACCCGGGTGTGGGCGAAGGCGCCCATCGTCAGGCGTCCGGGTCCGCGCCGTCGGCCGGATCATCGTCGGCCGGATCATCGTCGGCAGGGTGGAGCGGCAGCCGGACCGGCGGCCGCTCCAACACCGCGGCACGCGGCGGGATCTGTTGCGTGGCCTTCGCCTCGATGCGCGGGCGCGCCTCCTCGCCGATCGGCTGGCCGCATAGCCGGCAACGGTCGTCGGCCAGATCCTCGCGGCTGCGTTCCGCTTCGATAATCGCGATGCGCCGCAGGATTTCCGTATCGGTTTCCTCGGACGTGGGCCGCTGGCATTTGCCGTCGCCCGACCATTTGTCGAAGGCGATGCCGCTGAAATATTCTTCGCGCGACAGGAAACGGTGCCGCACCGCCTCGGGCAGCACATAGGCTTTGGCCTCCTCCGCCGTCAGATGCACGTCGCGCCCGCCTTTCAGGTCGCCGCGCTTGATCAGCAGCCCCAGCATCGAATCCGACGGCATGATCCGCCGCTCGACCTCGCGGCCATCGCGAATGACGACCATCTCGCGCCCCTCGACCGCGCGTTCATAGGCAACCGCCTCCAGCCCGCGCAGCGCCCGCGCGATCGCCTCGCCGCATGCCTTGTCGAACGGCGGAAACAGCGCGCGCGACCGGTTGACCGAGGTCGTGCTGACCCCCGCCACCCGCGCCGCATCGGTGATACACCCCGTGCGCCCTAGCGTCGCGAGGAACACCCGCGTCCGCGCCGCCGTCCACCCGTCCGACCGCACGCGCAGCCCGGGCATGAAGGGATTGGCATCTCTCCCCCGAGCGACGCCGCCTACCTTACTCCCCTCCCGCTTGGGGGTGGGGGTGGGGGAGGGCCTGTTCCGGCCCTCACCGCTACCCGAAACGACACCCGATTTCCCCCGCAAACCCCGCGCCACCTTACGTCCCATAGCTCCATCTCCCGAATCACTTGGAATGAATCGGAATGATTTTGAACCTATTTGGATAATGTAGGAAAGAACCAATTTTTGGCGTTTGACCTCAGCAATGGCTGAGATTGAGGGATTTATTCACGCCCATGAAAATCAATCACTTAGACAGAGGCGTAGCGCAATGCTCTGCATTGCGTTGACCGCGGCAAGTCAGCAGCCGCATCGCCACATTTTCCCGTTAATGAGGACTATAGAGCCAATTTCGCGGATCGAACGAGCGCATCTGCTCAACCAACGTGGCGGCTACTTCGTTCGCCAAATCCTCTGCTTCCTCGAAATGACCGTCCCGTACCAGAGGGTAAAGAGTAGAGAAATATGCTTGCACACCGACCAAATAACTCGCGACATCAAGTTTATCGGGAGACCGCAGTACCGGGAAACCCTCCTTCTCCAGCGTGATGAAAATGCTATCGGCATTAGCAGCGAGGATGTTCAAGTCGCGGGCGTAATCGAGCATGAACGATTTGAGACGCCGGTCCTTTCCTACCGCGTCCGCTAAAACTTTTCCCTGATTGAAAACCGCCCTTATGCGATCTTGCCGTGTCGGCATTGGCTTGGCCGGAGGGCCTTTTTTCCGAGGCCACACGATCAAGAAGACGCTGCTTGTTAGCGCAACCAATCCAACCATCTGCATCCAAGGTATTGAGGCCCAATTCTGCCGAAGCCAGTCCAGCATCTTGTTCAAGACCCAAGCAGCAGTCTCGTTGGCGAGAAAGAGGCCCGCCGCAAAGAGCAACCCGGCCAACGTAAGACGTTTGATCCCAAATCGGCCAAACGGCTCCACTTCCGGCGCGGTGTCGCGCGGCCGATTGGCTCTGTTACCTTTGCCTGCCATTAGTCGCTACGCCCCCTAGTTCCGGCGAAACCCCGATAACAGCGACGGGCCAGAAAAGCCCACAATCAAGAGAACGATCATGCCG
>JAFAED010000190.1 GCA_023424275.1 Pseudomonadota bacterium
TTCCGCGCGATGCCGCTGAACTGCCCGGAGTTTAGCCCGTCGGTCGCTGTGTCGCGGTGAGGAAATGGAAAAGAACGTCCGCGATATCGCGTTCGACCCGCACCCGTTCGAATCCTCCCGGCGGGTCGAGCACCGCAGCGTGGACGAGGGCTTCGAGGGTCCGCATCGTCGTCCACGCGGCCAGTTCCGGATCGGAATGCGTAATTTCCCCTCGATGCTTGCCGAGCAGTGCGTCGACCATCTCGCGAATACGCTGCCCGCTCGCATGATCGTCATGGGCAAGAGCGACATGCTGGTCGAGCACCTTGTGCAAACCGGGATCGGCTTCGTGCGCCGCCATGACAGCGCGGATCAACCGCTCCAGGTCGGCGCTTAGATTACCGCCCGATTCTTCCGACACCACGCGCTCCAGCGCTTCGACCATCTCCACCGAATGCCGGTCGCGAAGGGCCAGCAGGAGCGAATCCTTGTTCGGGAAATATTGGTAGATGGAGCCGACCGAAACGCCGGCCCTGCGGGCGACCTCGTTCGTATTGAATGCGTCGATCCCGCGGTCCGTCAAAATGCGAGCGGCAGCCTCCAGAATGACCGCGACGGTCGCTTGCGAACGGGCCTGACGCGGTAGTTTCCGGGGTTTGTCCGTGGTGATCGATTTCATAACCAATGCGAGTTGCCGAATGTGAGCAGTCATACATATTTAGGACAAGTCCCGGCATCGGGCAAGAACCCAGGAGAATATGCATGAAGCAAATTGTCATCATCGGCGCTGGCTTCGCAGGCCTTTGGAGTGCGGTTGCCGCGGCTCGCCGCCTCGAAGAAATCGGCCAGATCGCGCAAATCACGCTCGTCAATCTGACGCCCTATCACAGCATTCGGGTGCGCAATTACGAAATGGACCTTTCCGATACGCTGATCGAACTGAACGATGTCCTCGACCCGATCGGCGTCGACCTTGTCGTCGGCCGGGTCACGGCGATCGACACCGGCGCGCGCCGCCTGACGATCGAACAGGAGGGCGAGGCCGTGCACCTGGATTATGACAAGCTGATCCTCGCGAGCGGCAGCAAATTGTCATGGCCGGATATTCCGGGGCTGCGTGACCATGCGTTCGACATCGACACCTATGCTTCGGCCAACCGCCTGCACCACCATCTGGATGCGCTTCCCGACCTCGATATGCGCGCCGGACAGTTCACGGCGCTCGTCATCGGTTCGGGCGCGACGGGCGTCGAACTGGCCGCAGAGCTCCCCGCCAGACTCGGCCCGCTGGCCGCGCGTCGCGGCGCAGTTGCCAGGGTCATTCTCGCCGATCGTTCGGGCCGGATCGCGCCGGGATTGGGCGGCGGCGGGCCGGTGATCGAACGAGCCTGCAACGAATTGGGTGTCGAGATGCTGACCGGCGTCGATATTATAAAGATAGACGATCGTGGGGCCGAACTCGGCGACGGATCGAGGATCGATGCAAGCACGATCATCTGGTGCGGCGGGATGAAGGCGGACGAACTGACCCACGAGATTGCGGGAAAACGCGATCGCGCCGGACGGCTCTATGTCGATGCCCATATGGCAGTGGAAGGCGTTCCCGATATTTTTGCGGCGGGCGATGCCGCCCATGCGCTGATCGACGGCGAGCGCCCCTCGGTGATGTCGTGCCAGCATGCGCGTCCGATGGGTCGCTATGCGGGGGCCAATGCCGTCAACGCGCTCTATGGCAAGCCGTTGGTGCCGCTGCATATCGACTGGTATACGAATATCGTCGATCTGGGGCCCTGGGGTGCCGTCTATACGCAGGGCTGGGATCGCGACGTCGTATCGGTCGGCGCAAGTGCCAAAGAGACCAAGACGGTGATCAATCGCGTCCGCATCTATCCCCCGCGCAACGGCCAACGCGACGCTATTCTGGCTGGAGGAACAATTGCGCTCGAACGTCCGCCGGTCCTCCAGCCACTGGCAGTCGACGATATTGAAATCAGCGCATGGGAAGCCGTCGCCTGACGTAATCCGGAAGCCGGGAGGGGTTTATAGGGTCAGACCCTATAAACCTCGTCCCCCGGCGGACGCCGGTGCCGCACGAATAACCCGCATGAACCAGACCAACCGATTGTCGAACCCCATGTCATACATTTATCTTGTCAGCTTCGTTCGCATTGCCGACGACGATCAGCCGATCTCGGCGTCCCCGATTACCCTCCAGACGATCCAGCGCGACGAGCTGGAACAGATTATCGATCGGATCCGCAAGTCCGGCATCGTTCCAGAACAAGACGCGGCGGAGCTTGCCCTCGGGCTCAAGATGTTCGGGGAAACGCTTCTCCGGCATCGCCGTACGCCGCCCTTTGCCACGCTATTTCCGCACTTTCGCGACTTCATGTCACAGCTCAAGAAACGGGTGGCTAGCGACGAAGGCCGGTGACCTCCCGGGCGCTCTTTCCTCGCGCTCCATTGGCGCCTGCCACCGCCGTCAGCGGGACATGCGGGGCAATCCGTCCATGATCGCGGTGAGCGCCAGCGCATTCTCGCGCTCCATCGCGCTGTGCCCGGCGTTCGTAACCACATAGGTCGCGGGCTCGCTCCCGGCCGCGCGGAGCGCCGCGACCAGCCGCGACGCTTGCGTCAACGGGCACACCTCGTCGAACCGCCCGTGCACGATGTGCGTCGGGATGCGCGCCAAAGTGTCGATATGGTCGAAGAAATGCCCCGCCGGCAGGAACAGATCGTTGGCGAAATAATGCGCCTCGATCTGCGCGAAACACAGCGCGAAATCGGCCTCGCCGAACTTGCCCGTATCGGCGGTCTCGGGGATCATGTTCGAAATCACCCCCTCCCACAGCGACCAGGTCAGCGCCGCCTGTAACTGGCGCTCCTTCTCGGCCGCGGTCGCGGGCACCATATCGAAAATCGCCTTGTAGGATTTCATCACGTCGCGGCGTTCGTCGGCGCTCAGCACCGACAGTAGCGCCGCCCATTCGGCGGGATATTTCATATAGGCGCCGGGCTCGGTCAGCCCATAGGGGTCTGCATCCCACGTCGCGGCATTGCCCTGATAGAGATAGAGCAGATCCTCCGACGCGCCGAGGAAGATGCCGCGCAGGATCAGGCTCGCGGTATGATCGGGGTGCGCGATGCCATAGGCCATCGCCAGCGTGCTGCCCCAGCTGCCGCCGAACACATGCATCGGCCCCGCAATCTCCAACTCCTCGCGCAATTTCTCGATATCGCCGATCAGGTCGGCGGTGGTGTTTTTGCTAAGCGCCACCGCCGGGCCGGCCGACGCAACATTGGGTTCGCTCTTGCCGCAGCCGCGCTGGTCGAACAGGATGACGCGATAGCGTTTGGGATCGAAAAAGCGCGCCATCGCCGGCGCGCACGCACCGCCGGGCCCCCCGTGCAGGAACATCACCGGCTCGCCGTCGGGATTGCCATATTCCTCCCAATAGATGCGGTGCGCCGGGTCGCGGTCGACCTCGAGCCAGCCGAAATTCAGGCATGCAGGCTGCGGATAGACCCAGTCGTCGCCGATCTTGCTCGACGCCTGCAGCCGCGAAAAATCCATCGTCATTTCCTTCATTTGGCGAGCCCGCCCTGGCGGACCCTAACCTGCCGCGCCGTCATGTCCATCTTCACTGTGCAAGCGCCGGGAACTTATGGCGCAGATCATCGTTCAGAAACCACCCCTGATCGCGGGATGGATGACGCGCCATTAATCGTGCGTGCGACTGAAGTCCCGGGGTTGGGCACGCGCATCCGGAAAGCGATTTCCGATGCACAAAAAAGGAGTGGTCTATGCGTTTCCAACCCATATTGCTCGGCGCGCTGGGCGCGCTCGCGCTGTCCGCCTGTTCGCAAAAAGAAGATGTCGCGATGGCACCGCCACCGCCGCCGGGTGCGGTTCCGGGCAGCGTCGCCGCCGACCGTGACGGCGACGGCATCATCGACGGCTATTATACCGCCGACGGCATCTATCATCCCAATTACACGCCCCCGCCGCCCCCGCCGCCGCCCGCCCCGTCGCGGCTGGGAGAACGCGGCTGAACACGCATCTTCGGGGAGCGCGGCATCGCTGCGCTCCCCTTTTCCTCGCACTGCTGGCGCTCGGTGCGCCACTCGCCTCGCCTGCCTTCGCAGCCCCCGCCGCGCAAGCGGCGAGCCCGGCGCTCGTCGGCGCGATCCGCGAGGAAGCGGGCGGCGACGTCAAACGTTTCTATGCTTCGCGCGGTTACAAGCCGCTGTGGGTCCGCGCGGGCAAGATCGGTCCCGAGGCAGCGGTACTGCTCGGCCATCTGTCGACCGCATCGCGCGACGACCTCAAATCCTCATCCTATGATCTCGAAAAGCTCGAAGCGCTGATCGCTCGCGCGCGCGGCGGCGACGCGCAGGCGCTCGCGCGCGCCGACGTCGCGCTCTCGGCCGCCTTCGCGCGCTATGTCCGCGACATGCGCAGCCCGGGCAAGGCGAAGATGGACTATGCCGACAAGTCGCTGCGCCCCAAAAAGGCCGACGCCGAAACGGTGCTGCGCGCCGCCGCCTTCCCCAAGGATTTCGGCGGTTACATCAGGAATATGGGCTGGATGAGCGAACATTATGTCCGCCTCCGCACGCTCATGGGCCGCGCACAGGCCGGGGGCGTATCGAAGGACGCGATGGCGCGCCTCCGCCTCAACCTCGATCGCGCGCGCATCCTGCCGGGACCCTATGTGCATCATGTCGTGGTCGACGCCTCGTCGGGCCAGCTCTGGTATTATGACGCGGGCAAACGCGCGGGCACGATGAAGGTCGTCGTCGGCGCGCCCGAAACGCAAACGCCGATGCTCGCGGGCAAGCTGCAATGGGCGATCCTCAACCCCTATTGGAACGTCCCCGATTATCTCGCGCAGAAAAGTGTCGCGCCCAAGGTCCTTGCCGGTCGCAGCCTTGCCTCGCTGCGGATGGAGGCCCTGTCCGACTGGGGCCCCAATCCGCGCAAGCTCGCGCAATCCGAAATCGACTGGCCCGCGGTGGCGTCGGGCGATCAGGTCCTTCGCCTGCGCGAACTGCCCGGCGGCGCCAATTCGATGGGCCGCGTCAAATTC
>JAFAED010000191.1 GCA_023424275.1 Pseudomonadota bacterium
CCCTGGGAGCGAGCGTGAGCTCGGGCGGCGGCGGCGAGGCGAGCATCGTGTCGCTGTCGGCGGTCAAGCCCACGCTCGGCCCGGCGCTCGATCTTTATGCCGATGTCGTGCTCAATCCTGCTTATAGGTTGGAAGATGTCGAGCGCAGCAAGTCGAATGCGCTGGCGGGGCTTGCATCGGCAAAGATGGACGGTGCCAAGGCGGCAGCGCGGCTCGCGCCCTGGCTTATCTATGGGGCGGATTCGCCCTATGGACGGCTGCAGTCCGAGGCCGATATCGCTGCGATCGATCCCAAGAAGCTCTCGGCCTTCCACGCTCGCTGGTTCAAGCCGGGCAATGCGACGCTCGTCGTCTCGGGCGATACGAGCCTCGCCGAGATCCGGCCGCTCGTCGAAGCCGCGTTCGGCAAATGGCAGGCGGGCGCTGTCCCCGAGCGCATTGTGCCCCTAACGCCGCCGGCTACGAGATCGGTGGTCTATCTCGTCGACAAGCCGGGCGCGCCGCAGTCGTCGATCACCGCGAGCGTGATTGCCGCGCGGCGCGTCGAAGGCGACAATGCCGCGCGCGGCGCCTTCATCTCGGCGATCGGCGGCAGCTTCACCTCGCGGATCAACATGAAGCTGCGCGAAGAAAAGGGCTGGGCCTATGGTGCGAGCGCGGCCGTTGCCGGTGGGCGCGGCAGCCGAACCTACTCAGCGAACGCGTCGGTGCAGACCGACAAGACCGCGGAATCGATGACCGAGATCGCCAATCTGCTCAAGGGCGCGATCTCGGATCGCAAGCTGACCTCGCAGGAACTCGCCGACGCCAAGGCCAATCTCAGCCTCGGCCTCTCGAGCGCCTGGTCGAAGACGAGCGGCATCGCGGGCGCGGTGATCGACCAGGTCAGCTACGACCTGCCGCAGGACTATTATGCGACTTACCCGCAAGCGGTTGCAGGGGTGACGCTCGATACGGCGAATGCCGCGGGTGCCGAGCTGCTTGCCGGTCAAGCGTTGACCTGGATCGTCGTGGGCGACCTCGCGAAGATCGAGGCGGGCGTGCGCGCACTCGGGTTCGGCGAGGTGCGCGTGATCGACGCCGACGGCAGGATCGTCCGCTAATCCAATGGCCCCTGCTTGCGCTGCGAGCGGGGGCATCGAACATCCCGCAAATCCTATCGGCCCGGGATTGGACGCGTTTGTGATTGAGCGGTTCCGGGGGAGACGTTAGGCCGCAGCCATGCCGCGTACCGTTCATCTTCCTCCACAGTTCACCTTCGGATCGATCCCGGGCTTCACGAGCCAGATCGTCGGCGTAAATGGCTATCCGACCGACGCGGAATTCCTGTTCGACTTCTCGCAGCTGTCGTTCATCGACGGCTCGGGCATGACGGTCATGTCGAACGTCATGGAATGGCTCACATATCTGGGCGTCAAGATCAGCTTCACGGGCTTCCAGCACTATGGGGCCTATCCCATTGCCTATCTCGACGATTGCGGCTTCTTCCATCGCCACCTTGGCAACAGCCTGCGTCCGCTGGCGCGGGTCCGGAAATCGACGCTTCCCTTCACCAAGGTCGCCCACGCCGATGCGCATAATTGGCTGACTAATAATTTCACGCCCTTCATGTGCGGCGTCCTCTCCGTTCAGAGCGGTGCGCTGGCCAGCATCCGCAGCTGCGTCGGCGAAATCTTCAACAACATCCAGGATCATTCGACGCTCAGCATCGGGTTCGCCCATGTGCAGCATTATCCCAAGGTCAATCGCGTCAATGTGACGGTCTCAGACTTCGGTCGCGGCATTCCGAACAGCATGCGGCAGCGCATTCCGGAGCTCAACGACATGCAGGCGGTGCTGATGGCGACCGAAGAAGGGGTCACCGCGCAGACGACGCCGCGCAATCGCGGCCTCGGGCTCGATCTCCTCATCCGCCGCGTGACTGGCAATTCGGGGACCGTTACCATATATTCATTCAACGGCGCGATAGTCTGCCAGGCGACCGGGGATGGCGCGATCGTCAAAACCCCGCTAATGGGGAACGGCGCTTATCCCGGCACGTTGGTCGATATAGCGCTCCCGACGAACCGGTTTGTCGGTGATGAATTTGCAGAAGAGGAGGTCAGATGGTGATTGTCGCCCTCGATCATGTCCCTCAGTGTTTTTCGCAAAATGACGGTGCGGCCCTTAACCGGGTTCTCGCGCCGCATTTTGCTGCGCGCCGCGCCTTCACGCTCAGCTTCACCGGGGTCGAGGATGTGACGAGCTCGTTCGTCAACGCCTCGCTCGTGCCCTTCGTCGAAAGCTATGGCGCCGAGTTCGTCAAGACGCACCTCAAGATCGTCGGCGCGACCCCGCAGGTCGCCAATACGATCCTGCGCTGCATCGCGAACGCCGAAAGGCTGCAGCGCGTCGCGTGACCGGCGCGTCAGCCGGTGTGGCAAGGGCGCCGTCTTCGGCGCCCTTTTTCTTGGGTGGTCGCGATCGTTTCTGCGAGACATTGTGCCGGAGCGGGGAGAACGGCAGCGGCGAATGCACCTGACTATGCCATATCGATTGACGACGCTCTCGTTGGCCGCGGTTTCCTCGAACGACGCTGCGGCTTTCTGCCAGTCGACCTTCATCCCAGTACCGCAATTGTCGCAAGTGAAGCCTTCCTGCCGCTACGCCTTCAGCGCCGGACAGCGCCTCTGATCGCGCGCCCGCGAACCGGGTCAAGTGAGCCGCCGGCGACCGTTTTCAGTGGTGCTCGGCTTCAATAGGAACACGCATCGTTCGTCGCTCGGGAGAGATTGGATCGGCGACGGGAGCAGGGCTTCCTGTCGGCGCCGCCAGTTGGCCAAGGACGGCGCAAAAAATTTGTTCGACGCCTCTTGAAATGTAATGCACCTGTTTCCATTTTTGCACCATGCTGTTGTTACCAACGCCAGGGCCGGATTTCAGTAAGGCGGTCGCGTCGACCGATACGGCGCTCGTTGCTGCGTGGAAATATCTGGGACGGCTCGAGGCTACAACGCCTTGGGTGGGTTCCAGCGGCGCCGAGTATCGCCGATGGAGCTCGGTCAGCCCGCGGCGGATCATATTCCCCTCTTTCGATCCGAAAATTCACGCGGGCGTTGATGTTCACAAGGTGCTGGCCGGGGATATCGCCCAATGGCGCGATCGCCCGGCGCGCTTTCGTGAGATTGCCGACGCTTTTGCGGAACGGTGCCTGGAGATTAGTTTTCGGGACAGCTTCGATATCGATCTGATCGTTGATCCGGGCCTGGCTAAGCTTGCCAATCTCAATCGATCGGCGCTGCCACACCTGATCGATGGTCAGCAGCGTTGCATGGCCGTCCAGACAAAGTTTTCGGCAAGGCAGCGCGAAGCGGCCTTCAAGTCGATCGTCGAGCTGCTCGATGATATGATCTGGGAGACTGGCGCAGAGTCCGCAGAAGAAAAGGTCGAAGAGCTGGCGGCCGTCGCGATCGCCGAAATCCGCTCGCGCGGCCGCGTCGTTCACATCTTCCGTTACCGCCGCCCTGTCGGGGCCGCCGCGTCCACCCGCGAGATGGTCCTGAGCTTCGCGCTCTGGACCGGCTGCCCTCCGCCCCGTGCCGAGGCTTTCGCTGCGCGCCCCGCGCCGATCGCTTCGTTCAGGGATGGAGTTATCTCGCATGAATTCCCGTATCGCGGACCTCCGGGTCCACCAGGCTCAGCAGCATGGCCGCATCGTCGGCCTGCCCGCGGCCTTCGCCGAGGAGGTGGCGGCGCTCGCCGACTTTCTCATGAATTGCCACTATTGGTCCGACGTGACGATGCTCTTCGAGGACGAGATCGTCGTGCACGGTGCCGGCCGCTGGCGGGTGCCCGTCGCGGACGGCTGGTGGCTGATGTTCGGCTGGGCGCGACCCTTCGGCCCGGTCGAGCTTATTTTGTGGCGCGAGGATGATGGCTGAAACCCGAGATTTTGCACCCCAGCACCCCGGCGTTTTCCTGCGCGATCGCGTTTTGCGCCAGCCCGGCGCACGGATCACGCAGGACGTGCTCGCCGACGCGCTCGACGTCTCGCGGTTCACGGTGAACCAGATCGTCAACGGCCACCGGTCGATCACCCCCGATATGGCATTGCGCCTTGGCTATGTGCTGGGCACCTCGCCCGATATGTGGCTCGATATGCAGAAGCGCCTCGACCTGTTCGAAGCCGAACGGAAACTGGCTGACGAGGCGCCGACCCTGACGCGGCTGCGCGAGGTCGAGGAAGGTCCGCCGCCGCAGGGCGGTTGAGCTGCGACGCAGCGCTCGATCGGCCACGCAAGAGGCCACCCAAGTCATTGGGAAAGCTGGCGATTTTAAAGGCGAGGGCGGTCGCAGCGAGCGCGGCGTTTAGCCTGCAAGTTACTGTTCGCGAGGTGTCGATTTCACATTTCCAAACGTCTTCCGTTACGGAAGGCGCGGCTTTTCCTGTCTTTCCAAAGATAAGGCGCGCTCAGCGCGTCGTGGGAGGGTGGATTATGGCAAGCCGGGCGATCGAATGCCGCGAGACCGAGGGTCGGGAAGGTTCGCGACGCTGCGCGGGGGATGGTGAACTTGCCGCACGCGCCGAGTGGCTCGAGACCGAATGCCTGCCGCACCGGCCATGGCTCCTGAACTGGGTCGCGCGCCGTTTCCCCCATGAGCCGGACCTCGACGATATCGTCCAGGAGAGCTTCGAGCGGGTCCTTGGAAGACGGGACGTCGGCGCAATCGACAATGTGCGCGGCTATCTCGGACGCACCGCGCACTCGATCCTCCTTTCACGTGTGCGCCGACGGCAGCTGGTCGAGTTCCAATTATGCGGCGATCTCGATGCGCTCGGCAAACGCTGCCCTTCGCCGCTTCCCGATGAGCAGGTTGCAGCGCGCGGCGATCTGGACAAGGCGGGAGCGGTGTTGGCGGCACTGCCCAAGCGGACCCGCGAGATCGTCTTGCTGCGTCGGCTCGACGAGGTGTCACAGCGCGACACGGCAGCACGGATCGGTATCAGCACGAGTGCGGTCGAAAAGCATCTTCGCCGGGGCGTGCGCGCACTTCGCGAGCAACTCGGCTATGAAGGCTGAGGATTGCTCGCGCCGGTGCGACGGAGACGTATCGCGAAAGCGACCGAAAATTCTCGTTACGGGTTTTCGGCAGGTGCCTGTCTAGGTCATGCAAGGATGGGACCGACCGATGAAAGGGAGTAGCGACAACCTCGGCCGATGATCGATGATGCAGAACTGAATGCCTGGTTTTGCCGGGAGGTGCTCCCTCTCGAACGGTCCCTCACGCACTTTATTCGCCGCAATCTTCGCACCAGCGCCGACATCGTCGATGCGCGGCAGGAGATTTACGCGCGTGTGCTCGCCGGTGCTCGCAAGGAATTGCCCATGAACCCGCAGGCTTATGTCTACACCGTCGCGCGCAACCATCTGATCAACGTTGCGGCGCATGCGAAGATTGTTTCGATCGAACTCGTCGCCGAGCTCGACGAGGGGCGCGGACCGCTCGACATGTTCGAGGCCGAGCGCCATCTCGACACACGCGACGAACTGCGCCGGGCGTTCGAGGCGCTCGATGCGCTGCCGCCCCGCTGCCGCGAGGTCGTGCGGCTACGCAAGGTCGAAGGCTATACGATCCGCGAGGCGGCCGAGCGCATGGGGGTCGGCATCGACACGATCGAGCGCCAGCTCACCTTGGGCATGCGCGCGATCGCCGACTTCATGCTCGGCGGGACCGGCAAGATCGACCGCACGGGGACGCGCGGCCAGGCAATCGGACAAAAGGGGGAGCGGACCAATCCTCGGCCCATCGGGGGAGGCAGCGAATGAGCGACGCGATCCGGATCGAGAATGACGCCGCAGCTTGGCTCATCCGCAAGGAGGAACCGGGCTGGGACAGCGACAGCGCGGCCGAGCTGCAGGCCTGGCTCGACGCGAGCTTCGCGCACAAGGCCGCCTTCTGGCGGCTCGAACATGCCTGGCGCAAGGCCGACCGCATCGCGGCGATCGGGCCCGATGCCGGCGACGGCGACTGGGCCGATGGCGATGCAGAAGAGCTGCCGGTGGTAGGCCGCGAGCCGTTCCACTGGCGGCGATGGCAGCCGCTCGCGCTTGCCGCCTCTTTATTGCTTGCACTGTTCGTTGGCTGGAACGCCTGGCAGGTGCCCGGCCCTGCCCCGGGGGCGCTCGAGCAGCTCGGACCCATCGCGATCGCGCCCGAGCCGCCGCAGCGCGCGACGCTCGTCCAGACCGGAACCAGCGGCAAGAAGCTCGTCAATCTCTCGGACGGGAGCCGGATCGAGCTCGCCGCATCGAGCAGTATCCATGCCGATATCCGCGCCGAGAGCCGTCACGTCTGGCTCGATAGCGGCGAGGCCTATTTCGATGTGAAGCACGCCGCGGATATCCCCTTCGTGATCCACGCCGGCAGCCGCGTCGTGACCGTGCTCGGCACGCGCTTCTCGGTGCGACGCGACGGCGACCAGGTACGCGTCAATGTCGTTGAGGGGCGGGTGCGCGTCGACGAGGTGGCGCCGCCGGGCGGCCCGCCGGTTCCCGTCCGTTCGACGATCATCTCGGGCGGCGATCTCGCGGTCGCGCGCGGCGCCTCGACGATCGTCGAGCCTGCCGCGCCCGAGAAGGTGCAGGACCAGCTCGCCTGGCGCAAGGGCGTGCTGAGCTTCGACCGGATGACGCTCGGCGAGGCCGCGGCCGAGTTCAATCGCTATAACGACCGCAAGCTCGTCGTCGCGCCGAGCGTGGCCGATACGCGCATCGGCGGTACCTTCAAGGC
>JAFAED010000208.1 GCA_023424275.1 Pseudomonadota bacterium
AGCACGGGCTGTGGCTGCATTCGGGGTCGATGCCCCTGCTCGCCGAGGACGGCGAACGGCGCGTCAATCGCAGCCATGTGATCGCTGCCGATGGCAGCATCCGGGCACGTTATGACAAGATCCACATGTTCGACGTCACGCTGCCATCAGGTGAAAATTGGACCGAATCTTCGGCTTATGCCGGCGGCGGCGCGCTGGCCGTCGTCGAAACGCCGCTCGGGCGATTGGGACTGAGCATCTGTTATGATTTGCGCTTTCCCGAGCTTTTCCGGGAGATGGTGGATCGCGGCGCCACGTTGATCGCGATCCCAGCCGCCTTCACCGTGTCGACGGGCGAAGCGCACTGGCATGTGCTGATGCGCGCGCGCGCGATCGAAACCGGCTGCCATGTCGTTGCGGCCGCGCAGGGCGGAACACATGCCGATGGACGCGAAACCTATGGTCATAGCATCGCGATCGACCCGTGGGGCCGTGTGCTTACCGACGCCGGACCAGCCGGAGGCGAGCCGGGGTATCGGGTGACCTTTGCGCCGATCGACGGCGCAGCGCTCGACCGTGCGCGGCAATCCATCCCGCTGGCGCGATCGAGGGCGGCACGGAATATCGCGCTTTAACCGGGGTAGCGCAAAGCGGGCCGAAGCGGTCCTGAACCGATTCCAGACGCACAAAGGGCCCCGAGCAAAGCTTGGAGCCCTTTGGTATCCGGTATCGAACAGCCGAGATTACGGGCTGGTCGGGGTGTCGTCGTTGTTGTCCGACGCGATGATGATGCCGCCAATGATGGCAGCGAGTGCGAGCACTGCGATGATCCAGCTGGTGCTGCCTTCGAGTTCGCTCTGGCCGTCAACAGCCGAAGCTGCGCGCGCCGCGGGAGCCGCCGACGCCGCAACGGGCGCCACAACCATCGAGGTCACTGCGAGGGAGATCGCAGCCTTCTTAAGCAGGTTCATCTTATTCTCCGTCCACTGGAATAGTCTTGTCGAATCACATCGAAGAAAAAATCCCCGATCTGCTTCTGCACCGCCCTCTTTAGGGACAGCGTTCAGCAATTGCAACGACGTTTTGCCCTAGCCGAACAAATCTTAGCAATTTGCAAACAGGCCAGAAAGTGGCTCTTTTGAACCCCAATTAGCCACGCCTTACCCGGTCGAATGCCTCGCTTGTAACGGGGTAACCCAGATCGTCGGGAATGCACAGATAGGACCGCCCCTCACGTTCCTCGATCCAGGGAGTGATGAGGTCCACCGGAAACTGTGCAGAATGCGCTGAAAAGTCGGTAAAACCTGCGCTTTCGGCCAAGCGTTCGAGATTGCGGCGCGTCGGGAAGATCACCGACGCATCGCCGCGATCGGCCATCGCCAGCGTGTCTTTCGCGCTCGCCCAGAAGATGTGGCTATGCTCGGCCTCTTCGACCGTCAGCTCATGGCCGTGCGGGGGCGCGGCGATCGCATAGAAGCGCGTGTCGAACGTCCGCGCTTCCTTGAAGTTCGGGCACCAGCGCGCAAAGGGCACCAACGCCTCGAGATCGATTCGGTCGCCACGCGACGCGAGAATGTCCGACAGCAGCGTCCCGGCGAGCAACGCCTGGCGCACCTCGGCGACATCCCGTTCCGCAAGCGCCGACCAGCCTACGGCGAGGCCCGTCTCCTCGAGCGTTTCGCGGAGTGCGGCCACGCGCGCGGCGCCGTCGGCCTCCGCCAGGTCCGCGCCATGTTGACGCGCGACCAGATAATCGTCGGGGTCGACGCGCCCGCCCGGAAAGACCAGCGCGCCGGCGGCAAAGGCCATGGTCGCCGATCGCTTGACCATCAAAATCTCGTCGGGTCCGCCGCTGGCGGAGGGACGCATGATAACGAGCGTCGCCGCAGGAATCGCGCCTTCTGGAAGGATTTCGGGCGGGGCGGACGGCAGATCGGCGGGACTCATGACCCAAAGCGATAACGACGGGCCACGGCCTTGTCATCTCGGCATTGCGGGACGGCTGGCACGGGTGCAAGATGCGCGGCACACAGGACGGGGAGCAGGATCTTGGGAATCATCGAGATTTTGGGTGTCGCCGGCAGCCTCAGCCTTCTGGCCGGGTGGCGACTGTATCTGACGATATTGGCGACCGGAACCGCGATGCATTTCGGCTGGCTGCCCCTTCCCGACCATCTCGCCGCCTTGCAGGTGCTTGCCAATCCCTGGGTGCTCGGCGTCGCCGCCGTCGGCACCATCGCCGAATTCCTTGCCGACAAGATCGCCTGGGTCGATTCCGCTTGGGACGCGGTGCACAGCATCATCCGCCCGCTCGGCGGCGCGCTGCTCGCACTCGCCCTCATCGATTCATCCGATCCGACATGGCAGGTCATCGCTTTCCTGCTCGGCGGCGGCGGCGCGCTGCTCAGCCATGGGGCGAAGGCGACGACGCGCGCAGTCGTCAACGTCAGCCCCGAACCCTTTAGCAATGCGGCGGTATCGACCGGCGAAGACGTTGCCACGGGCGGGCTGCTTGCGCTCGCCATCGCCTATCCACCGCTCGCGGTCGTGATCGCGATCCTGCTCGCGATCGCAGCGGTCATCGTCATCATCGCGCTGCGCCGCCTGCTCCGCAACATCAAGGCAACGCTGAAAAATGCGCTGGGCGACGGCCCACCGGCCACGCCGGAGATCCCACCTTCCTGATTTGCGCCCGGCCATTGGCAATTTGGCAACCAATTCTTCATAGATAGGACGAATATCCGCGCTATTTCCCAATAGTTCCGGGGAAATAAGGACCAGGCGGCACCCGTTTAAAAGGGGAAGCGCCATGACCTGCACGTCGATCATCCCGACCTTTCCGCCCGATCACGGGAGCACCGCGCATCTTTCGACACGTGGATCGGTTGTTCTGTCCACCGCCCTATGGTTGGCGATCGCCCAAAGCTCTCCCGCGCTGGCACAGTGCACTTTCACGCCAACCGTGGGCGACGACGCCCATGTCTGCGCCAGTGGCACGTCGGTCGGCGACCTGACCGATCCCGGTGGCAATAACAGCCTGACCCTGCCGACGGACGGAACGGGCGTCATCGACGGCGATGTAACCTTCGGCGCCGGAACCGATGCCGTCACCATGCGGTCGGGACAGATCGGCGGATCGGTCGACCAAGGCAATGGCAACGACCGCTTCGACATCGCTGCGGGCACGGTCGCCGGCAATGTGCAACAGGGCGAAGGCATCGACGATTTCCGGATGACCGGCGGCGAAATCAACGCGCTCAACCAAGGCGGCGCGCTCGACACCTTCTTCATGTCGGGCGGCCGCATCGTCGATGCGTTCGACGATGGCGACAGCGCAACGATGACCGGCGGTCGCATCGGCCGGGTCAACATGAAGC
>JAFAED010000263.1 GCA_023424275.1 Pseudomonadota bacterium
CGAACCCGATCGGGTACAGGAAATGCAGTCCATCGCTTGGACAGCGACTGCTTCGGCGGACGCAAGAAGAGATGATGAAGGGCTTTCCAGGTGCGGCCGGCCCCCGAAAGGGGGCCGACCAAACCGCCGCCGGATTGCTCCGGCATGCGCCGCAACGCATCGTTTTGCGGGCTGCTGATCGCAAGAGAAGCGGACCGGGATGACGCGAGGCGAGGTATGAGGGGCAAAACCGGATAGTGGGGGTTGGCAGCGATGCCGGCCCCCATTTCGTATGGGCCCTCGCATTTGCGTTCACTGCCCCGGTACAGCGGTACCACGTGGATCCGGCGCGTGAGGTCCGAGGGCCGCCGCCAACCCTTCCCAGTTTATTTTTGCGGCTGTGATATTCGTCACACCACCGTCAAGCGCAGCTGCTTAATCCCCTATTGCGACCCGGAGACGTTCCCGAACCGGAACCGATCCCACTTTTCCCGGCCGCGTCCTTCGGGGACCGGCCGGGAACCTTTCGCTTCGCTTCTGCATTATTTCCGCATCGCTGAAACGGTGTCCGGATACGACCGGACGTTCACATGTTCGCCGGGCAACGGCGTCTGCCCGGCCGGTTCGGGAAGGAAATATCATGGGTCTGATCATCACATTGATCGTTGGCGGAATCATTGGCTGGCTGGCGAGTATCGTCATGCGCACCGATGCGCAGCAGGGCATCATATTGAATGTCGTGGTCGGCATCGTCGGTGCCTTTCTCGGCAACTTCCTCGGCAGCTTCTTCGGTATGGGCGCGAGCCTCGATGCGTTCAGCCCGATCGGGCTGCTCTGGGCCTTCATCGGCGCGGTCGTGCTGTTAGGGCTTATCAACCTGGTGCGGCGCGGCAGCGTCCGCTGAACGGAACGGCGACGGGGCGTGATCGGCCCGTCGCCATTCTGCTAGGCGATTTCAGATATTTGCGTTACCACTAAAGCGTCTGCGAAGGCAGGCGACAGAAACGATCGTAGGGGGTCATCATATGACTTGGATTATCGCAATCATCATGGGCGGCGTTATCGGCTGGCTCGCCAGCATCGTGATGCGCACCGACGCCCAGCAAGGCATCTTCCTGAATATCATCGTCGGCTGTCTGGGTTCGATCCTTGGCCGTTTCCTGTTCGGCAGTTTCCTGGGCGGCGGCCATCTTCGCGGCAATGCGTTCGACCCGATGACCCTGCTGACCGCCTTCATCGGTGCGGTGGTCCTGCTGGGTATCGTCAACCTCGTGCGGCGCGGTCGCCTTCGCTGATCGCTTCGTAATCGCGCGGCCGCTTCCATCGGGATCGGCGCCGGGAAGAAGGGTGGCCGCCTTGGCGCGCCACCCTTTTTCGTGCCTGTAACCACTGGAAATCGGGTCAAAGCCTGCCTATGACCGCTGTCCCGGGGGGCGGGGTCGGCGTGCGAGTTTCGCCTCTAGCCAGTGGTGATTTAATTAGGTAATACACCTCATTCGGGATTTGATCCTGTTATGCGGGGTTGAGAGGGGTGGGCGTGCGCTTTGCGCCTGTCGTGCCTTCGCGCCGTGCGAAACAGGGAGGATTGGCGTGAACTACGAGCGGAAAGTGGATGCGATGGACAGCCTGGCGGGCACGCAAAGCTATTATCAGGAGGCGGACGACAGTCGCCGCAAGCGGACGTTTCTGATCGTTGCGCTGGTGCTGATCGCGCTTGCGCTCGGCGCCACCTATTATGCCTTTACCCACGGCAAGGGCGCAGCCGATGCCGAAGGGCAGGGCGCGCCCGCAATCCCGAACGTTACCGTCGTCATTCCCGGCCGCGTGTCGGTCGAAGCGGCGATTGCTGCCAACGGCACGATCGCGGCGCGCCGCGAAATGCCCGTCGGCGTCGCAGGCGAAGGCGGGCAGGTCGTGCGCGTCCTTGTCGAGCCCGGCCAGTGGGTTGGCGCGGGCCAGACGCTGGCGGTCATCGACCGTTCGGTGCAGGCGCAGCAGGCGGCAAGCCTTGCCGCGTCGATCCGTGTCGCACAGGCCGATGCCAATCTGGCGCAGGCTGAGCTTGAACGTGCGCAGGCGCTGGTCGGGCGCGGTTTCATTTCGAAGGCCGACATGGATCGCAAGCGCGCGACGCGCGATGCGGCGAACGCGCGCGTCCGTGTTGCCCAGGCGCAATATGGCGAGGCGACGGCGCGCAACGAGCGCCTGAACATCGTCGCTCCGGCGGCGGGCCTGGTGCTCACGCGGCAGGTCGAACCCGGCCAGATCGTCGGCGCAGGTACCGGCGTTCTGTTCCGCATGGCGCGCGGCGGCGAGATGGAGATGCTGGCGCAAATGGCCGAGGCCGACCTCGCCCGCGTCAAGGTCGGCACGCGGGCAACCGTGACGCCGGTCGGCACCGATGCCCGGATTGCCGGACAGGTCTGGCAGAAGTCGCCGGTCATCAACATGGATACGCGCCAGGGCACGGTCCGCATCGCGGTGCCGTACAGCGAGGCGCTGCGTCCGGGCGGGTTTGCCGACGCACGCCTGATCGCGGGCACGGCGGAAGCGCCGCTGCTTCCCGAAAGTGCGGTGCAGAGCGGGCCTGAAGGCAATTTCGTGCTCGTCGTCGACAACAACAACACCATCCGGCGTCAGCCGGTGAAAGTCGGCACGGTGACCGACAGCGGCGTGTCGATCGCATCGGGCCTGACAGGTAGCGAGCGGGTCGTCGCGCTGGCGGGCGCTTTCCTCAACCCCGGCGACAAGGTGAAGCCGGTAGTCCAGAAATCGTCGCAATAACCGGCCGGTCGGCGCGTAGAGATTTAGTGCACAAAGGCGTTTGATCATGAGCTTTCGCAACATTTCCGCCTGGTGCATCCGCAATCCGGTGCCGCCGATCGTGATGTTCATCCTGCTGTTGCTGGCCGGTCTCGTCAGCTTCAACCGGATGGACGTCAACGACAATCCCGACGTCGAATTCCCGCTCGTCCAGGTCATTGTCGCGCAGCCCGGCGCCGCGCCGTCGGAGTTGGAGACACAGGTTACCCAGCGCGTCGAGGCCGCGGTGCGCGCGGTCAGCGGCGTCGACGAACTCTCGTCCTATGTGGGCGAAGGCAACAGCCGCACGATGGTCCAGTTCGCAATCGGTACGCCGATCGACCGCGCCTATAACGACGTCAACCAGGCGGTTCAGCAGATCCGCAGCGACCTGCCCGAAGGCATCCTCGAACCGCAGGTCGTGCGCGTCGACGCGGCGGGCGGCCCGATCACCTATTTCGCGGTCGAGACGTCGGACATGACGCTCGAGCAATTGAGCTGGTTCGTCGATAATACGGTCGCCAAGGATCTGCTCTCGATCCAGGGCATGGCGAAAGTCAGCCGTGCGGGCGGCGTCAGCCGCGAGATCCGGGTCATCCTCGATCCCGCGCGCATGCAAAGCTATGGCCTCACCGCGAGCCAGGTGAACCAGCAACTGCGTCAGGTGAACGTCAACGCGGCGGGTGGGCGCACCGAAATCGCCGGTTCCGAACAGGCTGTGCGCGTGCTCGGCAACGCCGAAAATGCCTTCCAATTGGGGGAGACGCGCATTTCGATCGGCAACGGGCGGACGATCCGCCTTGCCGACGTGGCGAAGGTCACCGACGGCTATGCCGAACAGCGCAACCTTGCCAAGATCAACGGGCGCCAGGTGCTGAGCTTCTCGATCGAAAAGGCAAAGGGTTCGTCGGACGTCACCGTTCATGACGAGGCGATGAAGAAGCTCGCCGAGATCAAGAAGGCGAACCCGCAGGTCGAATTCAAGATCCTCTTCACCAAGACCGAATATGTGAAGGAACAATATCGCAGCTCGATGCTCGCGATGATCGAGGGCGCGATCCTCGCCGTCGTCGTCGTCTTCCTGTTCCTGCGCGACTGGCGCGCGACGCTGATCAGTGCGCTCGCGATCCCGCTCTCGGCGATCCCGACCTTCTGGTTCATGGACATGATGGGCTTTTCACTGAATGGCCTGTCGCTGCTCGCATTGAGCCTCGTGGCCGGCGTGCTCGTCGACGATGCGATCGTGGAGATCGAGAATATCGTCCGGCACATGCGCATGGGCAAGACTGCCTATCAGGCGTCTATCGACGCCGCCGACGAAATCGGCCTTGCGGTCGTCGCCACCACCATGTCCATCGTCGCGGTCTTCCTGCCCGTTGCACTGATGCCCGGCATTTCCGGCCAGTTCTTCATCCAGTTCGGCCTGACCGTCGTGTTCGCGGTGCTCGTCAGCCTGGCGGTCGCACGCATGATCACGCCGATGATCGC
>JAFAED010000267.1 GCA_023424275.1 Pseudomonadota bacterium
CGTCGCGCTCGCGCTCCGCACCCCCGACCATGGCAAGCTCGCGCCCTGGCGGATCGTCACCATCGCCGACGACCAGCGGGCCGCCTTCGCCGCCTTGCTCAAAGAGGCGTGGGTCGCCGAAAATCCCGGTGCGGCGGGCATGGACCTGTCGGCGCTCGACCAGTTCGCGCATCAGGCGCCGACGCTGCTCGTGCTCGTCTCCACCCCCGTCGCGGGCAGCAAGATCCCCGTCTGGGAACAACAGATGTCCGCCGGCGCGGTGGGCATGAACCTGCTCCACGCGGCGCACGCACACGGCTTCGTCGGAAGCTGGCTGACCGGATGGGCGGCGTTCAGCCCCCTCGTCGCGGCCGCGTTCGGCGCCGGCGAAGGCGACAATATCGTCGGCTATTTCTTCCTTGGCACCGCGGCACGCGAACTCGACGAGCGTCCGCGTCCCGAATATGACGAGGTTGTCCGCGCCTGGGAAATTTAGTTTCACTTTCCGAACCTAAATTGTAATAAGTCGCATTTGACTGTGCTGCTGTCTTATGGCATTAAGGCGGCATGCTCGACCAGTCCAAACCCGTGTACCAGCGCCTGCGCGATGTCATCGCCAACGCGATCCTCGACGGCGCCTTTCGCGATGGCGACATGCTGCCGTCGGTCCGCTCGCTTGCTGCGGAAGAAGGCGCCAACCCGCTGACCGTCGCCAAGGCCTATCAGACCTTTCAGGACGAGGGGCTGGTCACCGTCAAGAGAGGGGTTGGCATGTTCGTCGCCGAGGGCGCGACCGAGCGGCTGCGCGACCTGATGCGCGCCGATTTCCTTGCCAATGTCTGGCCCCCGGTCGCCGACCAGATGCGCCGCATCGGCCTCGACGCGCGCACATTGCTCGACCTGACCGAAGCGTAACCGGCAATTTCCGCTTTGGGGTGGGGAGCGGACGTCGTTTAACATCCCTTCGTCATCCCGGGCTTGACCCGGGATCCGCCTTTTCCTTCAAGACAGGCAGACCCCGGATCAAGTCCGGGGTGACGAGTGTTGGAAGGTCAGCTCCCGGTCGATACCGGCCATTGCGATTGCCTCTAACGCCCGATCTGTCCCGCCTTGTCGCGTAAATCGGCGGCCGCCTGCTTGTCGCCGCGCCGTTCGAGGAGCCCCGCATAAAATTCCATGATTCCCGCGTTCAGCGGCTGCAATCGATAGGCCCGGTCGATCAGCACCAGCGCGCGCGCGTCGTCGCCCTTCGCCGCCCACGCGCGGGCGAGTTCGCGCAGGATCACGACGTCGCGGCTACCGATCCGGCTGCGCACCCGCTCGAAATGCGCAATCGCCTGGTCCCAATGCTCGAGGTCCATCGCGAGATGTCCTGCCAGCCGATCGGCGGCGATGCTCGACGGCTGGCTGTCGCGCAGCGCGAGGATCGCCGCACCCGATCCGGCGGCATCGCCCGCGCGGAACAGCGCATTGGCGAGCCGCAACGTCGTCCGCTCCCCCGCGTCGAGATCGCGTGCCGCGCGATAGGCCTGCACCGCCAGGTCGTAGCGCCCGCCCGCCAGCGCCGCGTCGCCGAGCAGGATATGCGCGTCGGCCACCCCACGGTTGGCATCGCGCAGCCGTATCGCACGCTCGATCGCACGGCCGCTGTTGCCCGCGGCGATGTCGGCCGCGATCGCGGGGATCGTCTTTGCCGGATTAAGCGGTTCGGCGTCCGCGCCCATCGTCAGCAGGCCATAGTCGTTGTTCGTGGCAAAGGGCACGGCCTCGCCGCGCGCCAGCGTCGCCGCGCGGGCCAGATAATCGGCTGCTTCGCCGCGCCGCCCCAGTTCGCTGACGGCACGCGCGGCGAGCAGCAACGACCAACTGTCGGCATCGGGGCGGTCGACGATCGGCAACAACGCCTCGATCGCGCCGTCGGCATCGCCGTCGGCCCAATTGGCCGCGGCAAGGATGCGATGCGCGGTAAAATTCTCGGGTTGCTCGACGATCAGCCGGTCGGCCCAGGTGGCCGCGACCGCCTCGCCGCCCAGTTCCAGTTCGACGATCGCGCTCAGCAGCATGAACGAAGGTTGGTCGTCGAGTTCGCCGCGTGTCCGCTGCAGCAGGCTGCGCGCGAGGCGATAATTGTCGGCGCGCGCCGCGACGACCGCTTGCAGATAGTAAAGCCGCGGATCGCGCGGGACGAGCGTCGCGGCGTGGCGGAGCGCGCCGAGCATGTCGCGATAGCGGCCGAGGTCGCCCAGCGTCGCTGCTTGCTCGATCAGCGCGTCGGCATTGTCGGGATCGGCTCCCAGCGCCTTCGCATACCAGTCGAGCGACGCATTCAGCCCGTCCTCGGTGCGGACAAGGTTGGCCTTGAACGCCAGCGCGGCGCTGTTCGCCTTGTCGAGTTCAATCGCATAATCGACCGCGTCGCGCGCGCCCAGCGTATCGGCATTGGCATCGCGATAGCGCGCGACGTCGACCCAAAGGGCGGAATTGCGCGGCAGTTCGTGCACCGCGCGATCATAGGCTTCGCGCGCCGCGACCAGATCGCCGTTGCTCAGGTGGACATCGCCCGCGACCCAGGCCGCCTCGCCGATCATCTCGGGAATGATCGGCCCCTCATCGAGCGCCTGCATCGCCCGCGTGCCCTCGCCCTGCATCGCAAAAGCGCGTGCGAGCAACGGGCGCAACGCATCCTCCTTGGCGCCGGCCGCCAGCGCGCCCCGGACCGCAGCCTCGGCGCCGACCCCGTCGCCCAGCCGGATCGCGACGCGCGCCAGTTCGACCCGCTCGGCAATCGCCTGCGGATTGTCGCGGATCGCGCCCTGCAATTCGGCGCGCCGTTCCTCGAACGCCTGACGCGGCGACGCCGGGCGCGCGCCATCGCACCCCGCCAGCACCGCCACCATCAGCAGCGCGCCCGTCCAGGACCGGCGAAACCCCATTCAGGCCTGCATTCGATATTGCTTGAGCAGGTCGTAAAGCGTCGGCCGACTGATCCCCAGCAGCTTGGCGGCGGCCGAGATATTGCCCTCGCTCTGCACCATCGCGCGGCGGATCGCGACCCGGTCGGCCGCTTCGCGCGCGCTGCGCAGGTTCAGCCACGCCTCCTCGCCTTCCGCATCGCTCCCCGCCATGTCCAGATCCTCGCGCATCACCAGCTTGCCGTCGGCCATGATAACGGCTCGCTTGATGCGATTTTCAAGCTCACGAACATTACCCGGCCACCGCGCCTCGTCGATCGCATGCAGCGCGTCGGGCGCAAAGCCGCGCACGCCCGGATTCATCTCGGGCGCATATTGATGCAGGAAATGGCGTGCGAGCAGCACCGCGTCGCCGGGCCTTTCGGCGAGCGACGGAATCTTCACCACCATCTCGGCGAGCCGGTAATAAAGATCGTCGCGAAAGCTCTGCTCGGCGATCATCGCGTCGAGGTCGCGGTGCGTCGCGCACACGATGCGCGTATCGACCGCGATCGGCTTGCGCCCGCCGATCCGCTCGACCGTCCGTTCCTGTAAGAACCGCAGCAGCTTGACCTGCAAGGGAAGCGGAATGTCGCCGACTTCGTCGAGGAACAGCGTGCCGCCGTGCGCCAGCTCGATCTTGCCCTCGGTCGTCTTCACCGCCCCGGTGAACGCGCCCTTTTCGTGCCCGAAC
>JAFAED010000301.1 GCA_023424275.1 Pseudomonadota bacterium
CGACGGCGGGGTCGAGAGATAGACGCCGATCGGGCGACCCATCCGGTCGCCGAGCAGCGTCGCCAGTTCGTCGAAGCCCGTGCCCGCGCCGGCATCGATGGCGCAATAATCGATGCGATCGAGGAAGGCCGCAACGCCGGCATCCTCGATCCGGTCGGCGGGCAGATGTTCGACCAGCGCGTCGCGAACCTGCGCCTGAAACGCGGCGCGATCCATCTTCGAGCGCCCCGACCCGATGATCGTGAGCGCGTCGGCGAGCAGCCCGTCGAGATGGAGATTGTAGAGCGAGGGAAAGAGCATGCGCTGCGCAAGGTCGCCGGTCGCGCCGAACAGCACCAATGTTTCGACTTTCACGCTCACAATCGTCCCCTTGGATAACAGGAAAGGAATTGGGCGATACACGAAGCGAATGCAACGCGCATACGTAAGCCGCATACGATGTCGGGCCTTGGCAAATCCGACAACGCTGCCATAGGGATTCGCAATGGCCGACACCCCCGCCCCCTATGATGTCATTGTCGTCGGTGGCGGCGTCAATGGCGCCGGCGTCGCGCGCGATGCCGCCGGGCGCGGTGCGCGCGTGCTGCTGATCGAGGCGAACGACCTCGCCGAAGGCACATCGTCGAAATCGACCAAGCTGATCCACGGCGGGCTGCGCTACCTCGAACATTATGAGTTCGGCCTCGTCCGCGAGGCGTTGAAGGAACGCGAAATATTGTGGGGCATCGCGCCGCACATCATCCGTCCGCTGCGGTTCGTCCTGCCGCACCGGCCGGGGCTGCGTCCGCGCTGGCTGCTGCGGCTTGGCCTGTTCCTCTATGACCATATCGGCGGCCGCAAGAAATTGCCCGCGACGCGCTCGATCGACCTGCGCCATCATGATGCGGGCGGGCCGTTGCAGCCGCAATATATCAAGGGCTTCGAATATTCGGACGGCTGGGTCGACGACGCGCGGCTGGTCGCGCTCAACGCGCGCGATGCCGCCGATCATGGTGCACGCGTCCGCACGCGCACGCGCGCCGAGATGCTGCGCTGCGAGGACGGCTTGTGGATCGTCGACGCGCGCGACGATCAGGGGCACCGATATCGTTTTACCGGCCGCAGCGTCGTCAATGCCGCCGGCCCCGCGGTGCTCGACCTGCTGAAGCGCGCCGACGCCGAACCCGACCATCAGATGCGGCTGGTGCGCGGATCGCATATCGTCGTGCGCAAGATCTTCGAACATGATTATGCCTATTTCTTCCAGCTTCCCGACGGCCGTATCTTCTTTGCCATCCCCTATGAGCGCGACTTCACGCTGATCGGGACGACCGACCAAGACCATGAGGGGCCCGCGAGCGAAGCGAAGGCGAGCGACGAGGAAATCGCCTATCTGTGCGAGGGCGCGAGCCTCTATTTCCGCGAGCCGGTCACCCCCGCCGATGTCGTGTGGACCTATTCGGGGGTCCGGCCGCTGATCGAGGACGGATCGGGGCGCCCCGAGGCGGCGACGCGCGGATATCGGATCGACCTCGACTTGAACGAAGGCGCGCCTTTGCTCACCATCTATGGCGGCAAGATCACCAGCTATCGCCATGTTGCCGAAGACGCGGTCGACGAACTCGCGGGCCACATCCCGGCGCTTTCCGGCAAGCATTGGACCGGCAAGGCATCGCTGCCCGGCGGTGATTTCGCGACCGACGGGATCGCGGCGCTGAAGGCCGAATATAAGCTCGCTTATCCCTTCCTGACCCCCGCGACAGTCGACCGTATCGCCCGCGCCTATGGCACCGATGCGCGGCGCTGGCTGGGTGACGCGACCGGCTGGGACGAACTCGGCGGCGAAATCGCCCATGGGCTCAGCGTCGCCGAAGTCCGCTGGATGGTGACGCGCGAATGGGCGCGCACGACCGACGATGTGCTCTGGCGGCGAAGCAAGCTGGGGCTGCATTTCACGACCGATGACGTCGCTTCGCTCGCCGAGCAGACCGCCCGCCTCGTCGCCGAGGCGCGACTTGCCGATCCGGAATATTTCGAGGGCCGCGTGAATAACTGACAAAGTTTGTCAGGTAGCGCGACGTACCCCGTCTCCCGCATGAAGGGAGATTATCGATGATCGACATGAACATGACGCGCCGCGGCGCACTCGAAATCGCCGTGGCGGGCGGACTTGCCGCCATGGCCGGATCGGCGGGAGGCGCCGCGCCTCCATCGGCGGCGGCGAACGATTGGGCTTTTC
This sequence comes from Pseudomonadota bacterium, assembly GCA_023424275.1. Classification (GTDB taxonomy): domain Bacteria; phylum Pseudomonadota; class Alphaproteobacteria; order Sphingomonadales; family Sphingomonadaceae; genus Sphingopyxis. The sequence continues at coordinate 2,219 of JAFAED010000301.1, forward strand.
TGGTCGGACGCTGGAAGGTCCGTCACCGTAAGCTGCGCGAACGGCTCACCGGCAGCAGCGACTGGATGGAGTTCGACGGCAGCAGCGAGAATTGGCCGTTGCTCGGCGGCGGCGCAAATGTCGAAGACAATATCTTCTATACGCCGGAAGAGACTTATCGCGGCGTCGCGCTGCGCGCCTTCGATCCCGCAACGAATCTATGGTCGATCTGGTGGCTAGATTCGCGCGCGACCGACCGGCTCGACGTGCCGGTGCGCGGGACGTTCGAAGATGGCGTTGGAACCTTCCTTGCCGAGGACAACTGGAAGGGCACGCCGGTGACGGTACGCTTTCGCTGGTCGGACATCACGCCGCAGTCGGCCAAGTGGGAGCAAGCCTTTTCGACCGACGGCGGCGCGACGTGGGAGGTCAATTGGGTGATGCAGTTCACCCGCGCCTGACCCCGTCAGGCGACGAGTGCGAGCGCGTCGGCCCCGGCAGGGAAATGGGGCCGGCCGCTCTGGTCGTGAACCGCTTGCCACACTGCCTTCGCGACATCGGCCTCGGTCGTGAACAGCGACGGTTCGGCCATGCCGGCGAGGATCGGTTCGGCGTAGGACCAATAGGGCTGCGGCAACACATCCTCGAGCTTGATTTCGGTATTCCGTGCGAAGGCGGTCGTCGGGCCATAGCCGGGCTCGACAAGCTTCACCGCGATGCCGAGCGGCGCCAGTTCGTGCGCGAGGCTGCGCGTGAAACCCTGGATCGCTGTCTTGCTGCCGGTATAGGCCGCGGCGAGCGGAAAGGGCGCGAGCGTCGTCGTCGAGGTGATGTTGACGATGACGCCCGACCCGCGGTTGCGCATCTGCGGGATCACCGCCTGCGTCATCGCGATCGTGCCGAGCGTATTGGTTTCGAAAATGTCGCGGATCTTCTGCAGCGGCGAATGTTCGAGCGCGCCGAACAGACCGATGCCGGCATTGTTGACGAGGACGTCGATCGGGCCCGCAAGTTCGAGCGCGAGGGCGATGCTGTCGGTGTCGGTGACGTCGAGGGGGAGGATGCGCAGGCGGTCGGAAGGTGTCAAAGGTGCCGCGGCGGGGTTGCGCATCGTCGCGACCACATTCCAGCCGAGCGCGTGGAAATGACGTGCGGTTTCAAGACCATAGCCCGAGGA
>JAFAED010000299.1 GCA_023424275.1 Pseudomonadota bacterium
CCGGCCGCCCCTCGCTCCCGATCGCTCGCGCGATCCGCTTCCCGACCCCGAGACCGGATCGCTTACGCTCGGCAAGGTCGAACTCGGGGCGCGTCCCGATATCATCATCCGCGAAATCCGTTTCGTCGGCGCGGGCGTTCCCGCCAAGGTCGGTCGCGCGGCGCAGCGCTTCGTCGGCAAGCCCGCATCGGCCGACAATCTCGCGAAACTCGCCGCCGCGATGACGCGCGCCTATAATCGCTCGAGCGTCGCGCTTTTCACCCTCGTCATCCCCGAACAGGATCTGTCGGGGGGCATCGTCACCGTCGCGTCGGCCGAAGGCTATGTCGGATCGGTGACGCTCAGCGGCGAAAGCGAAGGCGGCCCCGCGCCGCTCGTCGCGAAAATGGCGGCGCCGCTGCGCGGCCAACGCCCCCTGCCCCGCGCCCGTTTCGAACGCGCGCTCGGCAATATCGGCGACATTCCCGGCGTCACCGTCACCCCGTCGCTGGCACTCGGCGGCGAACAGGGCGCGGTCGCGCTCGATCTGGCGCTCGATGCAAAGAAGCCCACCGTCGGGCTCGGCTTCACCACACGCACCAGCCCCTTCGTCGACGATGGCATCGTCGAAGCCAATGCGCGCGGGACCAGCCTGCTGCGCAGCGGCGACGAAACGCGGCTGACCGGCGCCGCCGCCGTCAATCTCAAATCCCTGCTCTATATCGCGGCGAGCCATTCGACCCCGATCGGCGCCGACGGCACCCGTTTCGAACTGACCGCGGCGGCGCTGCGCACGCGGCCGAAGGGACCTGCCGTCGACGGCGAGGCGTGGAGCGCCGGCGCCGGCATCACCCACCCGCTGATCCGGGCGACGCGGCGCAACCTGATCGCATCGGCACGGATCGACTATCTCGATTCGAAAAACGCGCTGTTCGGCTCGACGATCGCTGCCGAAAAGACCTGGGCAGCGAGCGGGAATCTCGCCTTTCGCCTCACCGAAGATCGCACCGTCGTCGGCGCCCGCCTCGGCGGCACGAAAGGCCTCGACTTCGCGGGCGCGCGCGTCGATCCCGGCGTTGGCGAGACCGGCTTCGCCTATGCCGACGCCAGTCTCGAAGCGAACCAGGCGATCGGCAAGGCGGTCATCCTGCGCGCTGCGGCCACCGGGCGCTGGACGCGCGACCGGCTGCCCGCGGCGCAGCGCTTCAGCGTCGGCGGCGCAACCTTTGGCCGCGCGTTCGACGACGGGCTGGTCAATGGCGACCGCGGTTATGCAACCTTCGGCGAAATCGCGCTGCGCCCGCTGCGCGCCGGCAAATTGTCCAAGAGCGAAATCTACAGCTTCATCGACTATGCCGACGTCACCCTGCTGGCGCGCACCGCGATCCCGAAGACCGATTTCCGTCTTGGCAGCTGGGGCGGCGGCGTGCGCCTGTCCTATGCCGAAAATGCGACGATCGGGCTCGAACTTGCCGAAGCGTGGAATCAGCCGGTTCCCGGTTATGATCAGGATTTGCGCGTCGCGCTCAGCTGGAAATTGTCGATCCGGCCCTGACCGACGGACCCACGGCCGCCGCGGTGGCATAGAGATTCTCGGCGAGCGGATAGAGGTCGCGCTCCTCGCGCTCGATCCGCGTCGCAAGCAGGTCGAATATGGCCCGCGTCTCGCGGCGGAAACCGGCCCAGTCCGCCGCCACGCGCGCGCCCGTCCATGCGTCGTCATAGGCGACGAAATCGGCCGACAGGCTCCCCATTTCCAGCTCGAACTCGCGCGTGATCCGCATCAACTCGGTGTCGCCCGTCGCCATCAGCCGGGGGTATAATATCCAGTCCTCGCATTTCAGGTGCCGGACCAGCGCCTCGCGAAGCGCGCCGCGCGCCGCCGCCAGATCGTTCGCCTGCGGGGGGCTCGCGGCCTTGGTCATGTCGAGGATGATCCGCGACAGCGTGACAAGCGCCGCATGTTCGGCGCGGAGTCGCTGCATCTCGCGGCTCAGGGGCATAGTGGCTCCAATGATGCGAGCGGTCCCTCGGCAACCATCATAAGCAACGCGATGTGAAAGGAAAGGGAAACGGGCGATTGCCGCAAAACCGATGGCCCGATTCCACCGATAGCCGGCCCGAACGATGCGGTCGCCGCGGCGAATCCGGTTGTCAAACCGGGGGGCACGCCATAGGGCCGGCCCTTGAGAATTTATCGCAATAACAGCGGCCATCATATGCAGCGATCGACCATCCGCGCATGGTTCCTCGTCCACAAATGGACGAGCATCCTCTCCACCGCCTTCCTGCTGATGCTCTGCATCACCGGCCTGCCGCTCATCTTTCACGACGAAATCGACGCGCTGACCGAGACCGCGCCGCAATATGGAATGCCCGGGGTCGGCTCCTCGAGCGAAGCGCCGGGCCTCCGGCCGCTCGACGAAATGCTGGCAAAGGCGCTCGCCGCGCGGCCCGGCGAGGTTCCGGTGTTCATGGCGTTCGACAATGACAATCCGTCGATGACGATCACCACCGCGCCGCGTCCCGATTCACCCGACAGCGAGATGACGATCCAGCTCTGGGACCGCTCGACGGGCCTTGCGACCGGCGCTGTCGACGAAAGCGGGGTGATGCACTTCATCCTCCAGCTCCACACCGACATGTTCCTCGGCCTGCCCGGCATGCTGTTCCTCGGGCTGATGGGGCTCTTGTTCGTCGTCGCGCTCGTCTCGGGGGTCGTCCTCTATGCGCCGTTCATGCGCAAGCTCGACTTCGGCACGCTCCGCACGTCGCGCAGCCGCCGCGTCAAATGGCTCGACTATCATAATCTGCTCGGCATCACCGCGCTCGCATGGATGACCGTCGTCGGCGCGACGGGCATCATCAATGCGCTGGCGACGCCGATCTTCGCGCAGTGGCAGACGACCGAGCTCGCCGACATGGTCCGCGCCTATGATGGCAAGGGCGCGGTGCCGCCCGCGCGCTATGGCTCGATCGACAAGGCAATGGCGGCGGCGCGCCGCGCGGTTCCCGGCAACAACCCGCAGTTCATCGCCTTTCCGGGCGGCGCCTTCAGCAGCAAGCATCATGTCGCGATCTTCTTTCAGGGCGCGACCCCGCTGACCCAGCGGCTGCTCACCCCCGCGCTCGTCGATGCCGAAACGGGCGAATTTACCGACGCGCGCGCGATGCCCTGGTATTCGCAGGCGCTGTTCGTGTCGCAGCCGCTCCATTTCGGCGACTATGGCGGCCTGCCGCTCAAGCTGCTCTGGGCGGTGCTGACGCTGTTCACGATCGTCGTGCTCGGCTCGGGCCTCTACCTCTGGCTCGGCAAGCGCCGCGCGGGCACCGACGCGCTCGTCCGCGAGGTCGAGAGCGGCGGCACGATCGTCCCCGCCGAATGAAAAAGCCGCAGCCCCTGCGCCGGATCTTTGCCGCCCCGGCGCTGCTGGCGCTGCTCAGCGTGGCGGGACTGGTCGTCGCGCTCACCGGCGACGGCTGGCGCGACGGCGCGGCGTGGATCGCGCTCGGCATCCCCGTGCTCGCGGTCGGCTGGGCGATGCGGGCGAAGCGGCGTTAAACACAAAAGGGCCGCGAGATTGCTCCCGCGGCCCCCCCGATGTTCGTACAGGCAGCGCCTCAGAAACGCTTGGTCACGGTGCCGACAATCTGCCGCCCCTCGGCGAAGAAGCAGTTGGCAAGGCCCGTACAGCGCCCCGCATAGCGCTTGTCGAACAGATTGCTGGCGTTGATCGCGAAGCGCCAGCCGGGAAGGTCATAGTGCAATGTCGCGTCGAACAGCGTCACCGCCGGGCTGGTGAAGGTCGCCGGAATCTCGATCCCGCTCGGCGTCGGCACGGGATCGGCATCTGATCGCGCCACGACTCCGTTGCTTCGGCTGAGGTGCCGCACACCCGCGCCGCCGCCGAAGCCGCTGTCATGCGTATAATCGACGAACAGCGATGCCTTGTGCCGCGGCTGCGCCGCAAGGCGCCCGCCGACCTCGGCAGGGTTGTTGCTCTCGGTCACCTTGGCATCGAGATAGGTGTAGGAGGCGTTGATCGACAGCTGCTGGCGGATGCGCGCGACGACCTCGAGCTCGAGGCCCTTCGACGTGACTTCGCCGGTCTGGAGCGAGAAGCCGGGATTGGCGTTATCGGGCGTCAGCACATTGCTCTGGACGATACGGAAAATCGCGCCGGTCGCGAAAATCTTGAAATCGTCACCCATGTTGCGGCCGTCGAACTTGACCCCCGCCTCGATCTGCTTGCCGACGCTCGGGTCATAGGCCTCGTTGGTGAAGGTCTGGCCGACGAGCGGCTGGAACGAGGTCGCATAGCTGATGTACGGCGCGATGCCGTTGTCGGTGACATAGGTTGCGCCCGCGCGCCAGGTGAACTTCTTTTCCTTCACCTTGGGGAAGGCGGCGGCGGCGGCATAATTGTTGATCGTCATCCAGTCGTGACGCCCCGACAGCGTCAGGATGAGGTTCCCGATATGCGCCTGGTCCTGCAGGTAGAAGCCGGTCTGTTTCAGCCGCTGGTTGGTGAAATCGAACAGCGAGGTCGGCGCGGGGATCGGCGTCGCGCTATACACCGGGTCGAACAGGTCGATGTTCGTCGCGGCAAGGAAGGCGAACGCCGACTGCTCGCGGTAATTGCGATAGTCGAGCCCGGCGAGGACATGATGCTCGATCGCGCCGGTCGCAAACTGCGCATCGAGGCGCGAGTCGACCGCGAACTGCTGGACATCGTCGGCAAAGGGGAAGTTCGAGCGCGTCACCGTGCGATTGTCCGCCGACAGCCCATTCGCATAGATGATCTGCTGATATTCGCTGTAATCGCTCCAGCGGGCATTCTGCGTAAAGCGCAGCGCCGACGAGAAGCGGTGCGTGAACTCGTAGCCCAGGCTCCACTGTTCGCGGCGGTAATAATTATAGTCGGGCTCGCCGAGGTTGACCCCGCGCCGTACCTTGCCGACCGGGTTGGGGACGAGCACGCCGACCGCGGGCAGGAAGCCGTTGGTGTCGCCCTCGACGCGGTCCCACTGATAATAGCCGAGCGCGGTGATCTTCGTATCGGGCCCGATATCGAAAGCCACGGCAGGCGCGACATAGGCGCGGCGCGCGGTGACGAAGTCGGTCTGGCCGTCGCGGTCGCGATACAGGCCGGTCAGCCGCGCGCTGAGCCCGTTGGCGAGCTCGCCGGTGACGGTGCCCGCGACCTGCTTGAAATCGTCGGTGCCATATTTAACCTGGACCTCGCCGCCCGTCCGCGTCGAAGGACGACGGCTGCTGAGGTTGTAGATACCGCCCGGCGGCGTGGTGCCATAAAGGACGCCCGCGGGGCCTTTCAGGATGTCGACCGCCTCGAAACCATAAAGATCGACGCCGACGTTCGAAATCGTCGAGCTGACCGGGGCCTGCAACCCGTCGACATATTGCACGGGGATGAAGCCGCGCAGCGTCAGGAAGTCGAAACGCAGGTCGGGGCCGTAATTTTCGCCGACGATGCCTGCGGTGTAGCGCACCGCCTGCTGCACATCGACGAAGTTCAGAAGGTCGATCTGGTCGCGCGAGATCACCGACACCGACTGCGGCGTTTCGATCAGCGGCGCGGTCGTCTTGCTCGCGGTGATCGCGCCCGACGGGACGAAGCGCCGCGCGGTGACGATGATCGCACCGTCGTCCTGCTTCACGGCTTCGACCCCGCCTTCGTCGGCGGTGTCGGCTGCCGGTGCCGCATCCTGCGCCAGCACGGCCGACGGCGCCCACGCCGCCCCCGCCATCAGCAACGCACTGGTGCGAAGGGCGAGCCCCGTAAATCTGCGCATTTCCATACCCCTTAAACTTGATCGGTCCTGCCAATCGCGCTAAAGTAAATGCGAGTGATTTGCAATAAGGGCGAAGCCAAGCGATCCATCGTTCGGGCCAAAAATCGTTCCAATCGGGCCATTGCGCCGGGCAAAGAGAGGAAAAGCGGTGAGCGACATCGACAGCATCGCGGGGCTCGAAGCGATCCTCGGCAAGACGCCGCCCGCGGTCAATCTGAAGGTCATCGACCATATCGACCCGGTCGCGGCGCGCTGGCTTGCCGCGTCGCCATTGATGTTCGCGGGCTTCGCGTCCGCCGATACCGGGATCGCGATCACGCTCGGTGGCGGCACGCCCGGTTTCGCCACCGCCGATCGCGGGGTGCTGGCGATGCCGCTGGACGCGCTCGACGATCCGGCGCTTGCGCGGCCCGGTGCGCGCTTCGGGTCGCTGTTCCTGATCCCCGGCATCGGCGAAACGTTGCGGGTCAACGGCCATGTCGCCGCGGTCGAGCAGGGGATCGTGCGGGTCGCGGTCGCCGAATGCTATGGTCATTGCGCCAAGGCGCTGATCCGGTCGGGCTTCTGGGCGGCCGATCCGCAGGCGGCGGCGCCGGCTTCCGTCGCCGATTTCGTCGACGCGACACGCTTCATGGCGCTCGCAACGATCGATGCGGCGGGCGCCGCCGATCTCAGCCCAAAGGGTGATCCGGCGGGGTCGATGGCGCATCTTGCGGGCGACCAGCTGTGGTTCGCCGATCGTCCGGGCAACCGCCGCGCCGACAGTTTCCGCAACATCATCGCGCAGCCGCGCATCGCCGCCGCGCTGCTCGTCCCCGGCGCCAGCGAGGTCGCGATCGTGCGCGGCGCGGCGATGCTCACCGACGATACGACCGCGCGCGCGAGTTTCGAGGTGCAGGGCAAGGTGCCGCAACTCGCGACGCGCGTCGACGATGTCGCGATCGAGCGGCGCCCCAGCGCGGCGCTCGCCCGTGCGCGCCTCTGGCCCGCCGCCGCAGCGCCGGCCGACATCCGGCCGGCCAAGATGTTCGCCGAACATGTCCGGCTCAACAAGGACAAGGGGATCGGCGCGCGCGTCGCGAGCGCCTTCGTCTCCATCCCCGGGCTGATGCAGAGCAGCCTCGACAAGGATTACAAGACCAACCTCTACTGACGCATAGTTGACGGAACCCCACGCCCGCCCCGAACATTTGGACTCTCGCCCGTTCGGGGGCAGCGAAAGGGAGTGTCATGGCCGCACGCGCCTATTGGAAGGGACAGATCCGCCTCGCCCTGGTGTCGATCCCGGTCGAAATCTATGCCGCGACCCGATCGGGCGCCGCGATCAGCTTTCGCCAGATCCACGAACCGAGCGGCAAGCCGGTCAAATATGAAAAGGTCGTGCCCGGCATCGGGCCGATCGACACCGACGATATCGTCAAGGGTTACGAGACGTCGAAGGGCAATTATGTCCTGCTCGACGAGGAAGAGATCGAGGCGGTCAAACTCGAAAGCAAGCGCACGCTGGAATTGCTCCAGTTCGTCGGCGCCGACGAGATCGACGTCCTCTATTATGCCAAGCCCTATTATGTCGTCCCCGCCGACGAGCTGGCCGAAGAGGCCTATATCGTCCTGCGCGAAGCGCTGAAGCGCACGAAAAAGGTCGGGCTCGGCCAGCTGTCGGTGCGCGGACAGGAACAGCTCGTCGCCTTGCGCCCTTGCGGCAAGGGGCTGATCCTCGAAGTGCTGCGCTACGCCGACGAAGTGAACAAGGCGGCGAATTATTTCCGCGACGTCGGCAATGCCAAGCCCGACGCCGACCTGCTCGACCTCGCCGAAACGCTGATCGACAAGAAATCGGGTGCGTTCGACGCGAGCGATTACCACAATCATTATGTCGACGCGCTGAAGCGCGTGATCGCGAAAAAGGCGAAGGCAAAGGGCAAGCGCGTGCTGGAGGATGTCGAGGAACCCGCGAGCAACAGCCGCGGCTCGAACGTCATCGACCTGATGGCTGCGCTCAAGGCCTCGGTCGACGGCAAGAAAAAGGCCCCCGCCAAGGCGGCGCCTGCGAAGAAAGCCCCGGCAAAGAAAGCCCCGGCGCGCAAACGTGCCTGACCTTCTTTTTCCGCTTGCCCTGAGCTTGTCGAAGGGCCGTTCTTTCTTTGCGTCGTTCGAAGAAAAGGACCGTCCTTCGACAAGCTCAGGACGAGCCTATTTTCATTTTCGGGATCGTCTCTGATGCCCCGCGCCGACCCCCTCGCCCAATATAAGGCCAAGCGCGATTTCGCGCTGACCCCCGAACCGGCGGGCAAGGTCGAAAAGGGAGCCGGCAACCGCTTCATCGTCCAAAAGCATGACGCGACGCGGCTCCATTACGACTTCCGGCTCGAAGTCGATGGCGTGCTCAAAAGCTGGGCGGTCACCAAGGGGCCAAGCGCCGATCCCGCCGACAAGCGGCTCGCGGTGCGCACCGAGGATCATCCGATGAGCTACGCCGATTTCGAAGGCGGCATTCCGAAGGGCGAATATGGCGGCGGCACGGTGATGCTGTGGGACCGCGGAACCTGGGCGCCGATTGCAGGCAAGAGCGCGAAGGACATCGACAAGGGCCATCTCCACTTCACCCTCGACGGGACACGGATGAAGGGCGAATGGCTGCTCGTCCGCATGAAGCCGCGGCCCGGCGAAAAGCGCGAGAATTGGCTGCTGCGCAAGGTCGACGACGCCTATGCCGGCGGCACCGACGATCTTGTCGGGCGCCAGCTCACGAGCGTCCTCACCGGCCGCACCATGGCCGAAATCGCCGGCGACGCGGGCGGCGAGCAATCGCTGAAGGGCGCCAAGGGCGCGGCCTTCGCCAAGAAAATGGCCGACGCCGCCGCGCACAACCAAAAGGTCGCGAAACCCGCCGCCAAGGGCAAGCCGCCCAAATTCCGCCCGCTCCAGCTCGCAACGCTCGTCGATGCGGTGCCCGGCGGCAACGGCTGGTTCCACGAGATCAAATATGACGGCTATCGCGCCGAAATCGCCGCGGCGGGATCGGACGTCCGCGTCTATACGCGGAGCGGCCTCGACTGGACCGACAAATTCGCCCCGCTCGTCCGCCATATCGCCGCGCTCGACCTGCCGCCGTGCCTGATCGACGGCGAGATCGTCGCCTATGGCAAGGACGGCAACCCCGATTTTTCGTCGCTGCAAGCCGTCCTCAAACGCGGTCATGGCGCACAGGACGAAGCAACCGCGCTCCATCTTTTCGCCTTCGACCTGCTCGAACTGGACGGAAAATCGCTCGCCAGGCTCGGCAATCTCGAACGCAAGGAACGGCTCGAAGCGCTGCTCCGCGATGCCAAGCCCCCCATCGCGGTCGCCGATCACGTCATCGGCGCGGGCGAAAAGCTCTACGACGCGATGTGCAGCGCCGGACAGGAAGGCATCATCTCGAAACGCGCCGACGCGGCCTATTCGGGCCGCCGCAGCAAAAGCTGGGTGAAGGTCAAATGCACCCGGCGGCAGGAATTCATCCTCGTCGGCTGGAACCCGTCGTCGACCAAGGCGCGCCCCTTCGCCTCCTTGCTCCTCGCGCAGCGCGAGGGCGATACGCTCGCCTACAAGGGCAATGTCGGCACCGGCTTCGACGCCGCGACCATGGCCGACCTCGCGAAAAAATTCGCCGCCCGCGAACGCAAGACCGCGCCGCTCGACGTCGACGCGGCATCGGCGCGCAAGGTCCATTGGCTCAAACCCGATCTCGTCGCCGAAATCGCCTTTGCCGAATATACCGCGAGCGGATCGGTGCGCCACGCGAGCTTTCTCGGCCTGCGCCACGACAAGGAGGCCAAGGACGTGACCCCCGAGAAGAGACAGCCTGCCCCCTCACCCGAAAGCGACGTGACGATCAGCAGCCGCGACCGCATCATCTTCCCCGAGGCGAAGGCGACCAAGGGCGACCTCGCCGACTATTATGCCGCCATCGCCCCGGTCATGCTCCCGCACACCGCGCGGCGCCCGATCAGCCTCGTCCGCTGTCCGCAGGGGCGCGGCAAGAAATGCTTTTTCCAGAAGCATGATTCAGGATCGTTCGGCGACCATGTCCGCCATGTGCCGATCAAGGAGAAGGATGGCGGGCACGAGGATTATCTCTATGTCGAGGATGCCGACGGGCTGCTCGCCTGCGTCCAGATGGGGACGATCGAGTTTCACGGCTGGGACAGCCATGTCGGCGCGCTGGAAAAACCCGACCGCATGGTGTTCGACCTCGACCCCGACGAGGGGCTCGCCTTCGCCGACGTTAAAAAGGCCGCGCTCGATATCCGCCGCCAGCTCGCCGACATCGGCCTCGTCAGCTTCGCGATGCTCTCGGGCGGCAAGGGCGTGCATGTCGTCGTGCCGGTCGATCCCGGCCACAGCTGGGACGCGCACAAGGACTTCTCGAAACGCTTCGCCGAGGCGCTGAGCCTCGCCGAGCCCGACCGCTTCATCGCGACGATGAGCAAGGCGAAGCGCAAGGGGAAGATCTTCATCGATTACCTCCGCAACCAGCGCGGCAGCACCGCGATCATGCCC
>JAFAED010000331.1 GCA_023424275.1 Pseudomonadota bacterium
GGCACCACCTGCGTGCCCACCATGACCAAGGGCGGCCATGCCGAAAATGCGCTGCCCCAGCGCGCGACCGCGAACATCAACTGCCGCATCTTCCCCGGCGTGCCGGTCGAAACGGTGCGCGCCGAGCTCGAAAAGGTGATCGCCGACCCCGCGGTCAAGGTGAACACCGATCCCGATGCGAGCGCGAGCGACGCTTCGCCGCTGCGCCCCGACGTCGTCGCGGCGGTGACGAAGGCGGTGCATGCGCGCGCACCGGGCCTGCCGATCATCCCGTCGATGAGCGCGGGCGCGACCGACAGCTATCATTTCCGGATCCAGGGCGTGCCGAGCTATGGCGTTGCGGGTCTCTTTTCGAAGGCCAGCGACAGCTATGCGCATGGCCTGAACGAGCGTGCGCCCGTCGACGCGATCGCGCCGGCGCTCGCGCATTGGGACAGCCTGCTGCGCGACCTGTCGAAATAGGCGGCCTCTCCCGCATTCGGCCCCTTTTGAGAATCATTCTCATTTGATAGGCTGGATGCGGGGAGAGTTGCCATGTCGATATTCCTGCGCCGGATTGCCGTGCGTATCGTCACCGCTGCGACCGTCGCCGCGCGTGCCTTGCTGGGCCGCAAGGGTCTGCCGGCCCAGCCGCTGTTCCGCAGTTTCGGCCTCTATCGCGGCATCTATATCGGCGGGATCGCGATGAAGGCGAGCACGGGGTGGGAAATGCATCCCGACGGCGACGAGGTGCTGACGCTTCTTTCGGGCCAGTTCGATATCGTGCTCGACGAGGATGGCGTGGAGCGGACGATCTCGCTGACCCCCGGACAAGGGGCGCTGGTTCCCCGCGGTGTCTGGCACCGTATGATCATCCATGTTCCCGGCGAGCTGCTGTTCCTGACCCCCGGCGATACCACCGAGCATCGCCCGCTTTAGGCGGGGAGTAGCGCCGCAACCGCGCGTTCGACCATCTGGACTGCCGCCTCGGCGCCGAAACTGCTCGAATCGAGCGACAGTTCGAGCCACAGGCCGTCGACCATCGCGGTCAGCATGATCGCGAGCCGTTCGGGATCGCTGGCGCCGCATGCGGTGAGCAATTCGCCGAGCCGTTCGCGATAGCCCGCATAGCTTGTCGCGTGAATCGTCGCCATCCGTGCATCGCTGCGGGCGAGCGCCCAGAAGGCCGTCCACGCGCCGAGCAGTTCGGGATCGGTCACCGGAGGACGGAAGCTCGCGGTCAGGTAAGCGGCCAGCTGCGCGCGCGGATCGCGGCCCGCACCTTCGACCGCGCCCGCGAAAATTGCGTCCATCCGGTCGCTTGTCGCCTGATAGGTTGCCGCGACCAGGTCGTCGATGCCGCCGAAATAATGGCGCAGCAGGCCGGGCGAGACGCCCGCCTTTGCGCAGATGGCGCGAACATTTGTGCCCGCCAGCCCATGCTCGGCCAGACACGCCGCCGTCGCCTCGATCAGGTCCGCCCGGCGGGCGTCGGCGCTTTCGCGCGTAAAGGCTTGGCGAGCGGCGGTCATCTTGTTATACGTATGTACAACAAGGAACGGAAAATGGCAACTGCACCCCTTCGCGATTCGAACATCGACCCGCTCGACGGATGGTCGCTCCCCGCATGGACCTACAGCGATCCCGATTTCTACGCTGCGGAAATGGAACGGATTTTCCGCCCGAGCTGGCAGGTCGTCTGCCACGACAGCGACATCCCGAACGTCGGCGACTGGCACAGCATCGACTATTGCGGCGAGAGCGTGATTCTGGTGCGCGGCACCGATCGCAACGTCCGCGCCTTCACCAATGTCTGCCGCCACCGCGGCTCGCGGCTCGTCGATGGCGCGGTCGGCTGCGCGAAGAAGCTCGTCTGCCCCTATCATGCGTGGACCTATAAACTCGACGGCCGGCTGACCGGCGTGCCCGATTCGGCGAGCTATCCGACGCTCGACAAAAGCAAGGCGGGGCTCGTTCCCGTCGGCCTCGAACAATGGCGCGGCTTCTGGTTCGTGCGGCTCGAGGATGACGGCGGCCCGTCGGTCGCCTCGATGATGGCGCCCTATGAGGCGCAGGTTGCGCCCTATCGCTTCGAGGAACTCGGCGCGCTCGGCCGCGTGACGCTCCGCCCGCGCGAGGTCAATTGGAAGAATGTCGGCGACAATTATTCGGACGGCCTCCACATCCCCGTCGCGCATCCCGGCCTGACGCGCTTGTTCGGCAAAAGCTATGGCGTCGAGGCCGAGGATAATGTCGACCGCATGTGGGGCGACCTGATCGACCGGCCGTCGGTCAACTGGTCCGAACGCATGTATCAGCGGCTGCTGCCGCCGGTGCCGCACCTGCCCGAAGCCAATCAGCGGCACTGGCTCTATTTCAAGCTGTGGCCGAACGTCGCTTTCGACATCTATCCCGATCAGGTCGATTTCATGCAATGGCTGCCGACCGGGCCGACGACGTGCCTGATCCGTGAAATCAGCTACGTTCTTCCCGATGAGCGCCGCGAGATGAAGGCCGCGCGCTATCTCAACTGGCGCATCAACCGTCAGGTCAATGCCGAGGACACCGAACTGATCACGCGCGTCCAGCAGGGCATGCAGTCGAAAAGCTTCACCATGGGGCCGCTCAGCGACAAGGAAGTCTGTCTCAAGCATTTCTGTTCGCGGATGCGCGACCTGATCCCCGAGGCGCGGCTGGAGCGGGCGCCGAAGGCGGGATGGAGCCGCGCTTGAACGACAGCGCGCCCGTGGTGATCGTCGGTGGTGGCCCCGCCGGCATGGTCGCGGGCCTGCTCTTTGCGCGCGCCGGGGTGCGCGTCACCATCCTTGAAAAGCATGCCGACTTCCTCCGCGATTTTCGCGGCGACACCGTCCACCCCTCGACGCTCGAACTGTTCAACGAGATCGGGCTGCTCGAAGAATTGCTGAAAGAACCGCACGCGGCGATCGACACGATGACGCTCAATCTGCTCGGCGGGCAATATACGATCGCGACGATGAAGCACCTGCCCGTCGCGGCGCGTTTCGTCGCGATGATGCCGCAATGGGATCTGCTCGACTTCATCGCTGGGCAGGGCCGGAAATATCGGACCTTCGACCTGCGCATGTCGACCGAGGCGACCGGGCTGACCTATGACGCCGCCGGGCGCGTCAATGGCGTAACGCTCGCAAGCGGTGAGACTTTATCCGCGCGGCTGGTCATCGCCGCCGACGGGCGCCGTTCGGTGCTGCGCGACGCCGCCGAACTGCCGCTTGAGGATCTCGGCGCGCCGATGGATGTGCTCTGGTTCCGCATCCCCGTGCCCGCGGGCATGGATAAGTCCGAAGTCGCGCTCGGCACGATCGACAAGGGCGGCATGGTCGTCGCGATCCCGCGCGGCGATTATTGGCAATGCGCGCAGATCATCGAAAAGGGCGGCTTCGCGCCGATCGAGGCGCGGGGGATTGCGGCCTTCCGCGACAAGGTCATCGAGATCGCGCCGGGCCTCGCCGTCGGGATCGACGCGATCCAAAGCTTCGAGGATGTGAAATTGCTTTCGGTCGCGCTCGACCGGCTGACGCGCTGGTCGCGCCCCGGCCTGCTCGCGATCGGCGACGCGGCGCATGCGATGTCGCCCGTCGGCGGCGTCGGCATCAACCTTGCGGTGCAGGATGCGGTTGCGGCCGCGAACATTCTCGCCGCGCCGCTCGCGGCGGGCGCCGATTCCGATCCGCTGCTCGCGAAGGTGCAGGAGCGCCGCTGGAAACCCACGACGCGCATGCAGGCGATTCAGCGTTTCGCGCACCGGCGCGTCATCGAACCGATGCTGCTGGGGCAGATTACGCGCGTGCCCTTCGCGGTGCGCCTGCTCGACGCCATCCCGCTGCTCCGCCGCATTCCCGGCCGCATCCTCGGCCTCGGCTTCGGCCGCCAACATGTTCAATCCCCGCTTGCGAAAGAGTTTTCATGACCAAAGCCTATGACGCCCTGATTATCGGCGCCGGCCACAACGGCCTCGTCTGTGCTTTCTATCTTGCGAAGGCGGGGCTGAAGGTTCGCATCCTTGAGGCGCGCGACGTCGTCGGCGGCGCCGCAGTGACCGAGGAATTTGCGCCGGGATTCCGCAATTCGGTCGCGAGCTACACGGTCAGCCTGCTCCAGCCGAAGGTCATCGCCGACATGAAGCTCGCCGATCATGGCTATCGCGTGATCGAACGGCCGATCAGCAATTTCCTGCCGCAGGAGGATGGCGGCTATCTGAAGCTCGGCGGCGGGCTCGAACGCACGCAGGCAGAGTTCCGCAAATTCTCGAACCACGACGCCGATGTGCTGCCGCAATATTATGACGCGCTCGAAAATGTCGCCGAACTGCTCCGCGACCTCGCGCTCCGCGTGCCGCCGAACGTCGGCGAGGGGATGCGCACCTTGCTCGACGGCGCGCGGCAGGGGCGGCGCTTCGCCACCCTCAGCCTCGAACAGCAGCGCGACGTACTCGACCTCTTCACCAAATCGGCGCGCACGATGCTCGACAGCTGGTTCGAGAGCGAGGCGGTCAAGGCCGCCTTCGGTTTCGACGCCGTGGTGGGCAATTACGCCAGCCCCGACACGCCGGGCAGCGCCTATGTCCTGCTCCACCACGTCTTCGGCGAGGTGAACGGCAAGAAGGGCGCATGGGGCCACAGCGTCGGCGGGATGGGCAAGATCACCGAGATCATGGCGAAGGTGTGCCGCGACATGGGCGTCGAGATCAGCCTCGAAAGCCCTGTTGCCAAGGTGCTTGTCGACGGCGGCAAGGCGGTCGGCGTCAAGCTGGTCGGCGGCGAGGAAATCGCGGCGGCGCGTGTGATCGCCAATGTCGGGCCGAAACTGCTCTACGAACGGATGATGGACGCGAGCGACCTGCCCACGGGCTATGAGCGCCGGATCAAGGGGTTCAAGGCGGGCAGCGGCACCTTCCGCATGAATGTCGCATTGAGCGAGCTCCCGAAGTTCACCTGCCTCCCCGAGCCCGGCGAGCATCACCAGTCGGGGATCATCCTCGCGCCGACGCTCGACTATATGGACCGCGCTTTCCTCGACGCGAAGCAATATGGCTGGTCGAAGGCGCCGATCGTCGAGATGCTGATCCCCTCGACCGTCGACGACAGCCTCGCTCCTCCGGGGCAGCATGTCGCGAGCCTGTTCTGCCAGCAATTCGCGCCCGAACTGCCGGACGGACGCGACTGGGACAATGAGGAAGAGGCGGCGGCCGATGCGATCATCGATACGGTCGAAAAACATGCGCCGGGCTTCCGCGCGAGCATCATCGCCCAGACGCGCCTGTCGCCCAAGGGGCTGGAACGCAAGTTTGGCCTCGTCGGCGGCGACATCATGCACGGCAATATGAGCCTCGATCAGCTCTGGGCCGCGCGCCCCGTGCTCGGTAACGGCGGCTATCGCGGACCGATCAAGGGCCTCTATATGTGCGGCGCGGGCACGCACCCGGGCGGCGGCGTGACCGGCGCGCCGGGGCATAATGCCGCGACCGTCATCCTACGCGACCGTGGCTTCTTCGCTCCCAAATGGCGTTGAGGGGGGCGCTGACCGCCGCATGAGAAAGTAGATCGGCAGGCCTGCGGCAGTCATCACGAGGCTCCACAGGCTTGCTTCCAGTCCGGCGCCGTAGAAAGCCCAGGCGCTGTAGAGGAAGCCGATGATCGTCGCGGCGGCAAAGCCCGTCGACATCCTGATATCGCCGCGCCGTTCGAGCCGGAAGGCCGCGGCGGCGCCGACGATATAAAGGATGATCGCGGTCGAGGTCGTCACCTTGACCATGAAGCCGAACAGGTCGGCCAGCCCACGCGAATAATTGGCGTAGACGATGATGCTCGCGAGCCCGCTCGACACAAGCTGGGTGATCCATGGCGAAGCGAATTTATTGTCGCGCGCGAACGCCTGCGGGAGCAGGCGCCGGTGCGCGAGGTCGCGCGGAATGTCGCCCTGCAGCAGCACGAAGCCGTTGAG
>JAFAED010000352.1 GCA_023424275.1 Pseudomonadota bacterium
GTCAACGGCTATGTAAAGCTCGACCTGATGACGCGGCTGCAGAAAATGCGCACGCCGCTGTTCGACAATGGCCGGCCGACCGTTCTCTATGCCCCGCATTTCCATCGCGGTCTGTCGTCGTGGGACCGGTTCGGGCGCGATGTCATTGCCTGGTTCGCCGCGCAGGATCGTTACAATCTGGTGGTTGCGCCGCACGTCCGCCTGTTCGCCGAAGCGGGCGATGCCGCGCGCGATGCGGTGCGGCAGCTGGCGGTGCCCGGCAAGATCCTGATCGACCTGCAATCGGACCGGTTGTTCGACATGAGTTATACGAGCGGCGCCGACATCTATCTCGGCGATGTCAGCAGTCAGGTTTATGAATTTCTCGGTACGCCGCGCCCATGCCTGTTCCTCAACGCACATGGCGTCGACTGGGTCGGTGACCCCGATTATCTGTTCTGGACGCTGGGCGACGTGATCGACAACCTCGTCCAATTGCCGTCCGCACTAGATCAGGCGCCCGCCAGGCACGTCCTTTATGCCGAGGCGCAGTGCGAGCGGTTGGCTGAATCGATCGGCGGCGACCCGACCGGCGCGGCGCGACGGGGCGCCGAAGCGATCTCGCGCTTCCTTGCAAAGGACGCCCGGCAGGATAAGAGCGGCGGATGACCGACGCCAAGTCCCTGCCCGCCCTGACGCCGATCGGCGACAACCCGACCTTGCTATGGGGCATGACCAACGCCGAACGCCTGCGCCGGCTGGCGCGTGCCGAAGGCTTGCCTGAAAGCGTTCCGGCGTCGGGCGCGCAGCTTTACGTCAACCTCGACTATGTCTTCGACCCGGTGTGGTTGCGCCATATCCTGACGTTGCCGGGAACGGTGGTGATGGACGGCAGCGATCTCGTGATG
Organism: Pseudomonadota bacterium; assembly: GCA_023424275.1. Classification (GTDB taxonomy): domain Bacteria; phylum Pseudomonadota; class Alphaproteobacteria; order Sphingomonadales; family Sphingomonadaceae; genus Sphingopyxis. The sequence goes on from JAFAED010000352.1 coordinate 888, forward strand.
GCGCACCTGACCGGGGGCTCGACCCCCGCCGACATCGCGCAACATCGCGATACGCTGACGGTCATTGACTATCAGGACAATCCGCAAATCTATAACCGCCAGCTCCGCAAGCTCGATTGCCCCTTCATCCAGCGGCTGACGCCCGAAACGCGGCGCGAGATCGAACGGAAGAGCTATTTCGGCGCCTACAAGGGCGTCACCGACGCGCTGACCAAATATCTGTGGCCCGAACTGGCGCTATGGCTGACGCGCGGTGCGGCGAGCATCGGCATGACTCCGAACATGGTCACCGCGATCGGCGCCGCGCTCTGCGTCTATGCGACCTATTTGTTCGCTTACGGCCATTACTGGACCGGCATGCTCGCGGGCTTCATCTTCATGGTGCTCGACACCGTCGACGGAAAGCTCGCGCGCTGCACGATCACCTCGTCGAAATGGGGCAATGTCGCCGACCATGGCGTCGACCTGATCCACCCGCCCTTCTGGTGGTACTTCTGGGGTGTCGGGCTTGGCAGCTGGGGCCTTGCGCTCTCGAACCAGACCTTCCTGCTGGTGATGATCGCCGTCGTTGCAGGCTATGTGCTCCAGCGCGTGATCGAGGGGCTGTTCATCAAGGACTTCGGCATGGACATCCATGTCTGGCAGAAGTTCGACAGCGATTTCCGCCTCGTCACCGCGCGCCGCAACCCGAACATTGCGATCCTCTTTGTCGCGACACTCGCGGGGCGCCCCGATATCGGCCTGATCGCGCTGGCGTGGTGGACCGTCATCTCGCTGGTCGTCCATGCGGTGCGGCTGGTGCAGGCTTATGCCGTCAAACGCTCGGGCCGCCCGATCGTCAGCTGGATGGAAGCAGCATGAACGAAACCATCGCCAAATTCGGCCATCCCGCGACGCTGATCGCCGAATATGATCATTGGGTCGTGCTGCTGCGTCCCGCGCAGCCGGTGCTCGGCGCGCTCGTGCTGGCAGCGAAATCGGACGCCACGGCGTTCGGCGACCTGCCCGCCGAAGCGCATGCCGAATTGAAAATTGCAACCGCGGCCATCGAAAGCGCGCTCGGTCAGGCGGTCGGCTATGCGAAGATCAACTATCTGATGCTGATGATGGTCGACCCGCACGTCCATTTCCACGTGCTGCCCCGCTATGAGGGCGAACGTTCGGGCGCGGGGCTGACGGTCGCCGACGCCGGTTGGCCGGCGCAGCCCGATCTCGGGCAGGCGGTGAAGCTGGGCGAGGCAGAGATCGCCGCGCTCACCGGCTGGCTCAAACCCTATTTCGCGTAGCGGCCTTCTTCGGCCCATTTCGCGGTAAGCGCGTCGGCCGCCTCGACGTCCTGCGGGAAGTCGACTTCCTGCCATTCGAGCCCTTCGATCGACACGGTGCCGACGCGGTTGCCCTTCGCGATGATGTCGATCGCGCGGAGATACCAGCGCTCGACCCCGTCGGGGGTGCGCATCATCTGGTCGACCTGGTTGCGGAAGATCGACGGGCCGTCGCCGACGAAGGCGAGCATGCCGATCGATTCGGCATTGGTGTCGGGGGGCAGCAGGCGCTTGCCGATATGGTGCAGGCGGCCTTCGGCGTCGCGGTTCACCTTCATATCGTCGTCGTCATAGTCGGCCTTGACGTCGACGGTGACGTTGATCGGCTCGTTCGCGCCCGCGATCAGCTTCGCGACGATTTCGTCCGAGATGATGGTGTCGCCGTTGAGGATGATGAAATTGCGGTCCATCTCCTCGCGCGCGATCCAACAGGTGCCGAGATTGTCGGCGACCTGAAAGAAGGGATTGAACAGGGTTCGGATGCGCGCACCGGTGTCGCGGTACAGCTGCAGCGCATGATCCTCGACGCGCTCGGTACGGAAACCCGTGACGACGACGATGTCCTTGATCCCGTTCGCAACGAGCGCCGCGACCTGCCAGCTGATGAGACTGCGGCCGTTGAACTCGATCAGGCATTTGGGGATGTCGCGGGTCAGCGGCAGCAGGCGCGAGCCCTGCCCGGCCGACAGGATGATGGCTTTGTCGATGGTCATAGGGGCTGGCCTATAGCCGCTTCCCGCCGCGCGGCAAATATCGCTTCGATGAGGTCGATGTCCGCCGGCTTGTCCGCGTCGATGCACGCCTCGGGCTCCGACATCGACACGACCTTCGCTTTCAGACCGAAACGCACACCGGCGCGCGCGATCCCCTGCTGGATCGTGAAGAGGCGAAGCAGCGCGCCGATGAGCAACCAAGGGCCGAATGCAGCCACAATCTTCAGCCCTTTCTTGCGGTCGCGTTCGATGCGGCCCCAGAAGTCGAGCAGGGGCAGCACG
>JAFAED010000421.1 GCA_023424275.1 Pseudomonadota bacterium
GAGATGAAGGAGGCGCTGGGACTCAAGTCGAAATCGGGAATACATCGCCTGATAAGTGCCTTGGAAGAAAGGGGTTTTCTCCGGCGCCTGCCCAATCGCGCCCGCGCGCTCGAGGTGCTTAAGGTGCCCGACGCGGCGAAGCCTGCCGTGCGCAACGATCGCGACAATGTGGTTCCGCTCCGCAAGCCCGAACCGGCGTTGAAGCCCATCGCGGCGAACGACGTCATCGAAATCCCGCTGCACGGCAAGATCGCCGCAGGCGTTCCGATCGAGGCGTTCGAGGATCACAACAATCTCGCCGTCCCCGCCGCGCTGCTCGGCTCGGGCGAACATTATGCGCTCGAAGTGTCGGGCGACTCGATGGTCGAAGCCGGCATTTTCGATGGCGATTATGCGCTGATCCAAAAGGCAAGCACCGCGCGCGAGGGCGATATCGTCGTCGCGCTCGTCGACGGGCAGGACGCCACGCTCAAATATTTCCGCCGCGAAGGCCAGATGATCCGGCTCGACCCCGCCAACAGCGCCTATGAGCCGCAGCGCTACCCTGCCGATCGCGTCATCGTGCAGGGCCGGCTGTCGGGACTGCTTCGTCGTTACCACTAAGCTGCTGCGGCACGCGCCACGGATGCTCGTCGCCCGTGCGGAGCACGGCGACGGCTTCGGGTGTTTGGCCGAGATACAGCGCCAGCCCGCCGGTTTCGGCCAAGCTGTCGCGATCGATCGTCATCCAGCGCCCGACGCATTCGCGCGGTAGCCAGCGATCGCTGATCACGACGTCGGCGGCGGCGCACGCCGCCGCCATCTCGGCGCCCTCGATCCGGTCGCGACCGCGCGCGGCAAGGATGCTGCGCCGGGCGGCACCGTCGCCCTGGCTCCAGCGACAGAAATCGCGATTGCATTCGACATGGTCTAACGTCGCGAGTGCGATCATCGGCGCGTCGATGCCCGCCGCTTCGGCCATCGTGTCGCGGATATAATCGCCCGCGCGGTCGCGGAGCAGCGCGTATCCGCCGCCGGGCACCGCGACCGCGATATGCTTCCCGTCGCCGGTAATCAGCATATCGGGACGCGGCTGGACGAGCAGCGCCGCCATGCCGATCAAGAGCGGCACCGCGCCTGCCCGGCGCCAGCCGGTCTGCCACAGCAGCAACCAAAGCCCGCCCGCAACCGTGAGCGCAAAGCCCCAGCGCGGAAAGCTCGGCAACATCGCGACGGCACCGGGCGCCTCGGCGACGATGTGGGCGAGCGCGATCAGCGCGCGCAGCGCCTGATCGGCAACCCACCAGAAGGGCGCGCCCAGTCCGACGCTGTCGAACGCCAACGCCAGCGCCTCGGCCGGCATGATGACAAAGGTGGTCAGCGGGATCGCGACGACATTGGCAAGCGCGCCGTAAAGCCCCGCCTTGTGAAAGTGGAACAGCGCGATCGGCGCCAGCGCCACTTCGACCACCAGCCCCGTGATCAGCAGCCCTACGACGCCGCGCCCCAGCCGGAAAAACCATAGCTCGTCGCGGCGCGCCAAAAATGTCCGCATCGGCCGGCTTTCGTGCAGCGCGATGATCGCCGTGACGGCCGCGAAACTCAACTGGAAGCTCGGCCCTGCCAGCGATTCGGGACGCCAGACGAGCACGATCAGCGCCCCTGCCGCCACCAGTCGCAGCGTCAGCGCCTCACGCCCCATCAGGAACGCCACCAGCACAAGCAATGCCGCGATAAACGAGCGCAGCGTCGGCACCTCGGCACCGGCGAGCAGTGTATAGGCGCCGCCAGCGAGTGCGCCTGCCGCCGCCGCCAGCGGCAGCACATAGCCGGCGAGCGCCAGCCGCGAGCTCAGCGCGAGCAGCCGCAGCGTCAACAGCATCGCAAAGCCCACCACCGCGGTCACATGCAGGCCGCTGATCGACAGCAGGTGCGCCAGCCCGCTCCGCCGCATCGCTTCCTCGTCGGCCTCGCTGATTGCGCCGCGATCGCCGGTCACCAGCGCGGCGGCGATCCCGCCCGCCGATCCTTCGACCTGACTGTGGATATGCGCGCTCAGTCGCGCGCGCAGCGGCGGCGACAGGCTCCCGCGCCCCGGCACGCGCGATATCTCGCTCAGCACCGTTCCGACGGCGCCGATGCCGTCGAACCAGGCGCGCTGCGCAAAATCATAGCCGCCGGGCAAGCTCGCGGTCGGCGGCGGCATCAACCGTGCGCGAACCCCGATCGTCTCGCCTTCCGCAAGGTCCGCGGCCTGCTCGCTGCGCAAGGTCAGGCGGATTCGCGGCGGCAGGTCGGCGCGGCGATGCGGGAGCGCCAATATCCGCACCTGGCCCTTCGCCGGCAACGGCTCGACACGCTCGACGGTGGCGGAAAAGGCAGTCGTCACCGGCGCGGCGAGCACCGGCGCGGCCACCCAGAGCGCGCGTGCCCAGATGAGCAGCAACCCTGCCGCCATCACCGCGCATCCGGTCGCGACCACGCGCCCGGTCCGGCTTTTCCACCCGATCAGCAACCCCGCGCACGCACCGCCGGCGAGCAGGAGCAGAATCCCGAACCAATGTGCCGTTGTCGGCAAGGCAAACCAGGCCGCGATGCCCGTGCCGAATGCCACCGGCAGCCAAAGCCCGATCCGCTCGCGCTCCGCCTCCAGCCGCGCTTCCAGCGCATCGGTCGACCTATACCATATAGTTGCCCAGCGTGCGGCAATGGGCGTTTGAAGCGGACTTGTCGCCATGCTAGGGGCACCCCCGATCCCCGCCCATATGGGTGGCAAAGTGAGTGAAAGAGGCCGTAGTGGCAACCGAAAACCAAACCAAAACGGCAGAAGCCGCCAGCGAAGCGACGGGCGCCGACGTCGTGACCCGCTTCGCCCCGTCGCCGACCGGATATCTGCACATCGGCGGCGCGCGCACCGCATTGTTCAACTGGCTGTTCGCACGCCACCACGGCGGCAAATTCCTGCTGCGGATCGAGGATACCGACCGCGCACGCTCGACCGACGCCGCGATAGACGCGATCCTCGACGGCATGCAGTGGCTCGATCTGGGGTGGGATGGCGAGACGGTGTTCCAGTTCGCGCGCGCACCGCGCCACGCCGAGGTCGCCGCCGAACTGCTCGCAAAGGGCGAAGCCTATCGCTGCTATCTGACGCAGGACGAGCTCGCCGCGATGCGCGCCGAAGCGCAGGAAAAACGCCAGCCGTTCCGCGTCCGCAGCCCGTGGCGCGACCGGGACGACGGCGATCCGTCGGTACCCCACGTCATCCGCCTGCGCGCGCCGCAGGAAGGCGCGGTCACCATCGCCGACAAGGTGCAGGGCGAGGTCACCGTCCAGAACGCCGAACTCGACGATTTCGTCCTGCTACGCAGCGACGGCACGCCCACCTATATGCTCAGCGTCGTCGTCGACGATAACGATATGGGCGTGACCCACGTCATCCGCGGCGACGACCATCTGAACAATGCCTTCCGCCAGCTTGCGCTCATCCGCTCGATGAACTGGCGCGAGCCCACCTATGCGCACGTTCCGCTGATCCATGGCGCCGACGGTGCGAAACTCTCGAAACGCCATGGCGCGCTCGGCGTCGATGCCTATCGCGACGAAATGGGCTATCTGCCCGAAGCGGTGAACAATTATCTGCTCCGCCTCGGCTGGGGCCATGGCGACGCCGAGATCATCAGCCGCGCGCAGGCTGTCGAATGGTTCGATCTGGCCGATGT
>JAFAED010000433.1 GCA_023424275.1 Pseudomonadota bacterium
AGCGCGTTGATCCGCGACAGGTCGGCAAGCACCTTCGCATAGCGCTCGGAAGATAGATCGGCGGCGTCCATCTCCTCTTCGCGCGCGATCGGGACACGCAGGCTGGCGAAGGGGTTCATGCCCTGAACCGGATCGCCTCGGCGGCGAGCCCGGGGCCAAAGGCGATAGCGATCCCGTTGCCGCGTGCGCCGCGTGCCATCATGTCGGCGAGCACGAACAGGATCGTCGCCGACGACATATTGCCGAACCGCGCGAGCACCGACCGGCTGTCGACCAGCGCGTGCGGATCGGCGCCCAGCGCATGTTCGACCGCATCGAGCACCGACCGGCCGCCGGCATGGACAGCGAGCAAAGGCGGCGCGCCGTCGCCACCGAACAGCTCGCACTGCACCTCCGGATCGGCAAGCGCCTCGCGCAGCCGTCCTGGCACCTCGCCCGACAGCGTCATCTCGAAACCCTTGTCGCCGATGTCCCAGCGGATGAGGTCTTCGCTGTCGCCCAGCGCGAGGCTGCGTCCCTCGCCAAGTTCGAGGCCGTGCGGCGCCGTCGATACGATCCCCGCCGCTGCGCCGTCGCTGAACTGGAGCATCGCGAGCAGGGGTTCGGGCGCGTCGGCGAGGCTGAGGTGCAGCGTCGACAGTTCGACGCTGACCAGCAGCACGACCGCGCCGGGTTCGGACCGCACGATATGCCGCGCGGTCCGCAGCGCGGTGACCCCAGCATAACAGCCCATGAATCCGATCAGCACGCGCTCGACGGTGGGTGACAGGCCGAGCTGCCGCGCGATGATCTGGTCGATCCCCGGCGCGACGAAGCCGGTACAGCTCGCAACGACGATATGCGTGACCCGCGCCGGATCGAGCGCGTCGCCGAGCGCGGCGATCGCCTCCATCGCCAGCACCGGCGCGCGGCGCGCATAGGCGGTCATGCGCGCCGAGGTCGGCGGCAGGCCGGGCACGTCGTAAAAGCCGCCCGCAGCAACCGGCGATCCTCCATTGGCGGTCGGAGGGAGGACCGACCAGCGATGCTCGATTCCCGACCGCGCTGCCATGCGCGTGAAGATCGCGCGCGTCCGCTCGTCGGCGATGCGCGGTGTCGCCCAATCGATAAAGGCACGATGGATGTCATGCCCCGGCACCGCGGTGGCGAGGGCGTTCAGCCGGGGAGTCGGCGGGGTGTCCATGGCGCACATGTGACCGAAAAGCGAAGCACTGGCTAGCGATTAGCGCCGCCGCCGATTTACGCGGACTTAACCATGAATGCGCTAGTGTCGCAGGTGTGAAACTGCGGCTTTTCCTTACGATCCTGCTGGCCTTTACCAGCCCATCGATTGCGGCGGCGCAGTGCTTGCTTTGCGCACAGGACAAGGATGGAGCGATCGCCGCGCGCCGGGCCGAGGTGCCGCTGCGCGTCGAGGTCGAAACCCAGCTCGACATGGGGCGCGTCGCCGTTGGGGCGATGGGCGGCGAGGTCGAGATCGACCCGGCATCGGGCGCGCGCCGGGTTCGCGGCGATGTCGTCGATCTGGGCGGTTTTGCGCTGACCGGGGTCGTCACGGTGCGCGGCGAACCGGGCGCCGAAGTGCGCGTGATCCTGCCGGCGAGCGTCGACCTCGAAGGCGGCCATGGCCGCACCGCGCGTGTGACCGGCCTCGTCACCGACCTGTCGGCGGCGCCGCGGCTCGGCCCCGACGGGCGCCTGATCTTCCGCTTCGGCGGCCGACTCCAGATTGCGGGCCTCGACGACGGCGATTATCGCGGCCGCATTCCGGTGACGGTCGAATATCAATAGGGTGGTGGCGGAGGGCGGAGCATCGCCCCCCGCCACGACGTCATCGTGTTTGCCAGCCGGTCCACAGGCCATGCAAAGCCGCGATATCGCCGCTGCACAACAGCGGCATCGCCGCGCGAAGCCGGTCTTCGGGCCAGTGCCACCATTGCATATCGAGCAACGCCGCAATGTCGTTCTCGCCGAAACGCTTGCGGATCGGGGCCGCCGGGTTGCCGCCGACGATCGTATAGGGTTCGACGTCGCGGGTCACGACCGCCCGGGTGCCGATGACGGCACCGTCGCCGACCCGGATGCCGGGCATGACGATCGCCTCCGTCCCGATCCAGACATCATGGCCGATCACCGTATCGCCCGCCGGACAATATCCGTTCAGCGCTCCGGCAAAGGCCGGGACCTCAGGCATCCAGAAAAAGGGAAAGCTGCTGACCCAATCGTTTCGATGGCCCTGGTTGCCGGCCATGATGAATGCGGCGCCCGACCCGATCGAACAAAAGCTGCCGATGATCAGCTTGTCGGCATCCGCGTCCGGCAGGATGAACCGCGCGCAATCGTCGAAACTGTGCCCATGATAATAGCCCGAATAATAGCTGAAGCGTCCGACCCGGATATTCGGCTGCGTGACCTGCTTGTCGAGCGTGATCCCCTTGAAGGGACTTTCGAAAAAATTTTCCATTGAAACCACCTGAGGTGTCGAAGGCCGGTTGGCCGACGAGAGATGAAGACGATATTCATCGACAGGCGCGACCGGGGCGGTGCGCCTTCGCAGTTCTGCGCGTCAGCGACGCGCGAACCCCATGCAGGTGGTACAGGGAGCGGACTTCATCGAAGATAGGTTAGGGCGTCGCGTGCAGCTTGGCAATGCGGTGTACCGCCGGGCCGGATCAGTCCCGCGAACCGAATAGCGCGGTCCCGACGCGCACATGCGTCGCGCCCAGCATCACCGCCGTCTCATAATCGCCGCTCATGCCCATCGAACGGAGCGGCAGGCCGTGACGCTCGGCGAGTTCGTCGAGCAGCGCGAAAAAGGGTGCGGGCTCGATATCGGCGGGCGGGATCGCCATCAGCCCGTCGATGGCAAGGCCAGCGTCCTTTGCTTCGCCCAGCAGGGCGGGCAGGTCGGCGACGGCGCAGCCGCCCTTTTG
>JAFAED010000438.1 GCA_023424275.1 Pseudomonadota bacterium
ATCTACAACAACGGCCAGTCGCTGGTGCAGGACGACCGCCGGCTCAGCGTCACCGCCGGGCGCAACCGCATCGAATTTCCCGATGTGTCGGCGCGTATTCGCCCCGAAACGGTGACGCTGTCGGGCCCGGGCATCGGGATCGTCGAGCAGAATTTCGATTTCGATCTGCTCACCCCCGACAAGCTGATGGACAAGGCGGTCGGCCAGTCGATCACGCTCGTCCGCACCAACCCGGCGACCGGCGCCGAACGCACCGAGCGCGCGAAAGTGCTCGCCGCGAACGGCGGCATCGTCCTTCAGGTCGGCGAGCGTATCGAGGTGCTGCGCGACGACGGCCTGCCGGTGCGCGCGGTGTTCGACCGGCTGCCGCCGAACCTTCGCGCCCGCCCGACGCTGTCGGTCACCGTCGACGCCGCGAACGCGGGGACCGTTCCGGCGCGGCTGTCCTATCTCACGCCCAATCTCGGCTGGACCGCCGACTATGTCGCGCTGTTCGACGCGGCGAAGGGCGCGATGGATATCCAGGGCTGGGTGACGCTGACCAACAGCACCGGCACGACCTTCAATAACGCGCGCACGCTGCTGGTGGCGGGCAGCCCGGGCGGCGGCGGCGGTTTCCGCCAGATGACGGGATCGATGGATTCGGCGGGGACCGAATCGAACGATCGCGAACGGCTGGGCGACTATTATCTCTATCCGCTCGCGGCGCGCACGACGATCGCCAATGCGCAGCAGAAGCAGGTCAGCTTCCTCGATGTGAAGGGCGCGCCGGCGCAGTCGACCTATGAATATGTCAATCGCTGGATGGGCAGCAGCACCGACCCGGTGAGCACCGCCAGCGTGCTGCGCTTTTCGACCTCGCGGCAGGGCGGGCTGGGCGACCAGCTGCCCGCCGGCACGATTCGCGTCTATATGCGCGACGCGCGCGGCGACCCGCAGTTCATCGGTGAAAACCGCATCGACCATACGCCGATGGGGTCGGCGATGTCGCTGCGCACCGGCGACGCGTTCGACGTGAAGGTCCAGACGACCGTCGTCTCGCGCACGCGCAAGGGCGATTCGCGCTGGGTGACCAAGATGAAATATCTGGTCAGCAACGCGCGGCCGGGCCCGGTGACGGTGCTGGTCGCGCAGGATGGCCTCTATGGCGATGTGCGGATCACCGACGAAAGCCTGAAGGGCGAGCGCGTGTCGGCCGACCGCGTCGAATGGCAGGTGCCGGTACCCGCCAATGGCAAGGTCGAACTGACCGCCACGTTCGACACGCGTTACTGAGCGTCCGCGCGATGCGCGCCCGCTTCCTGCTGGCTCCGCTATTGGCGCTCGCAGCGCTGTCCGCGCCCGTGCCCTTGGCGGCGCAAGGCGAAACGCCGATCGCCGTCTCGGCAAAAATCGACGACGCCGCCGTCACCGTCTATCGCGCGCCGGCTCGCGGCGCCGGGCCGATCAACCCGAACTGGCCGCAGGGTTTCGCCTTCATCACCGAAACGCGCACCGTCACTTTGCCTGCGGGCACGTCGGTGCTGCGATTCGAAGGCGTCGCCGAAGGGCTGCTTCCGGAAACCGCCGTGGTCAGCGGCCTTCCCGATGGCGTGATCGAAAAGAATCGCGATGCGCGGTTGTTGTCGCCGGCGGGTCTGGTCGATGCCTATCTGAAGCGCAGCGTCACGTTGCGCCGCACGAATATCGCGACCGGAAAAACCGTCGAGCAGGAAGCGGTGATCCAGTCGGGGCCGAACGGCGGCGTGATTCTCCAGACCGCGACCGGGGTCGAGGCGCTCGCCTGTTCGGGGCTTCCCGAACGCATGCTCTACGCCCGCGTGCCGAAGGACCTGTCGGCGAAGCCGACGCTGTCGGTGCTCGTCGAAAGCAAGACCGCGCGGACGGTGAAAATCCAGCTCCTCTATCTGGCCGAAGGATTCGACTGGGCCGCCAATTATGTCGCCGACCGCGGCGCCGACGGAAAGACGCTGGGCATGACCGGCTGGATCACCGTCGCGAACGGCGGGGTGACGAGCTTCCCCCGCGCGCAGCTCAACGTCATCGCGGGGCGGCTGAACAAGATGTACAGCCCGCCGCTGCCGCGCAGCACGCCCGGCCCGCTGATCCTGAAATGCTGGCCGATGGATATCACCAGCACGCATCCCTTGTGGGAATTGCCGCCGATCATCGCATTCGAGGAAGAGTTCGCTCTGGGCGCCGCCGAGGATGTCGTCGTGACGGCAAGCCGGAGGGACCGGCGGGCCTATGCGGCGTTGCCTCCGCCTCCTCCGCCTCCGCCTCCGCCGGCACCCCCGCCGCCGCCGGCCGAGGATCTGGGCGACCTTAAATTCTATCGCATTCCCTTTCGCGTCGACGTGTCGGCGAAGGGACAGAAACAGGTCGCGCTGCTCGCGAAGGACAAGGTCGCGGTCGAGCAGCTTTATGCCGGCACGCTCTATGACAATGGATCGCCGCAGCCATTGGTGATGCGGCTGCGCGTCCAGAATCGCGAATCGGACGGCCTCGGCCTCGCGCTTCCCGCCGGGACCGCAGCGGTGTTCGAAACGGTCGCGGGCCGGCGCCTGCTCGTCGGCGAGGCGCCGATCGGCGACAAGGCGAAGGACGAGCGCGTCGATTATGATATCGGCCGCAGCCCGGCGGTCCAGTTTCGCGCGCTGGTCAAGGATCGCGACGCGAAGGGCGAATATCAGATTTGGGAGGTCACGCTGACCAATGCGCGGCCCTTCGATGCCGAGGTCGAGATGCTGATCCCCTTTGCGCTCGATCCCGAGCCGGCCGGTTGGGAACGGCGCGGGGCGAGCTGGGTCTGGCGCGTGCGCGTTCCCGCGAACGACAGCCTGATCCAGACGTTCCGGCAAAAGCTGAAGAACGGGTGAGCAGGGGCGCGGGCCGCGAGCGATTCGCGGGCATGCTCGCGGTGGTGGTGCTGGCCGGCACTATCTCTCCCGCGCGGGCAGATGATTCGCCGGCGGTGGTGCAGTCGGCCGCGATCGACGATGTCGCGGTCACCATCTATCGCGCGCCGAACCGGACGTCGGGCGGTATCGATCCCGACTGGCCCGAAGGTTTCGCCTTCATCAGCGAGACGCGCACGATCCGCCTGCCTGCGGGAACCGCGGCGGTGCGATTCGAAGGGGTCGCCGAGGGCCTGCTGCCCGAGACCGCCGTGATCGGGGGGCTGCCCGGCGGGGTGATCGAAAAGAATCGCGACGCGCGGCTTCTTTCGCCCGGCGGGCTGGTCGATGCCTATCTGAAGCGCCGCGTCACGTTGCAACGCACCGACCGGGCGACGGGCAAGATACGGCGGCAGGATGCGATCCTTCAGGCCGGCCCAAGCGGCGGCGTGCTGGTGCGGACCGCCGAAGGCTATGAGGCGCTCGGCTGTTCGGGGCTGCCCGAACGGATGAGCTATGGCGGCGTACCGAAAGACCTGTCGGCGAAGCCGACGCTGTCGGTGCTGGTGGCGAGCGACCGGCCGCAGACGGTGACCGTCCAGCTTCTCTATCTGGCCGAAGGGTTCGACTGGGCGGCAAGCTATGTCGCCGACCGCCGCCCCGACGGCGAAACGCTTGGCATGACGGGCTGGATCACCGTCGCCAACGGCGGCGCGACGAGCTTTTCGGGCGCGCAGCTCAATGTGATCGCGGGCCGGCTCGAAAAGCAGCAAGGGGCCGGACTTCCCGAGAGCGATGCCGCGCCGCTGCGACTCACATGCTGGCCGATGGATATCACCAGCACGCACCCGCTGTGGGCGCTGCCCGACGTGATTCCCGTCCGCGGATCGCAATATGGCTATCAGCGCGGCTATGGCGACGAGATTCTCGTCACGGCGCGGATGCCTGCACCCGAATTGCTGATGGCTTCGCCGGTTGCCGTGTCGGTGATCAATTCGGAGTATCTGGCGAAGCAGGAGGATCTGGGCGATCTCAAACAATATCGGCTGCCCTTTCGCACCGACGTCGCGGCGAAGCAGCAAAAGCAGGTCGCGCTGCTGGCGCAGGACCGCGTGACCTATGACCATCTGTACACGGCCTATGTCGGCAATCCCGGCCGGGGCGATGTTCGCGCTGCGGGCGTGATGATGCGGATGTGGAATCGCAAGGCCGACGGGCTCGGGATTGCCTTGCCCGCCGGCGAGGTCGCGATTTTCGATACGGTGCGCGGCGACCGCCTGCTGCTCGGCGAAGTCGCGACGGCGGACAAGGCGGTCGACGAGCGAATCGATCTGGGCATCGGGGAAAGCAGCGGCGTCCTGTATCGCGTCGTCCAGACGACCGATCGCGACGGCAAGCGGCGCGACTGGCAGGTGACGATCAGCAACGACCGGCCCGCCGAGGTTCAGGTCGAGCTGGAGATTCCCTTTGCGCTCGATCCCGTGCCCGAGGGCGCGGAGCAGCGCGGGCGCAGCTGGTTCTGGCGCGTGCGCGTGCCCGCGAACGATCGCCTTGCGCTCGCCTTTGTCGAAAAGGACGCGCGCGACTGATCCGGATCAGGCGGGCGGCAGCGCGCGCGGACGATGATTCTCGTCGAGCGCGACGAAGGTGAAGAGCCCGCCGGTCACCTTTTCCTC
>JAFAED010000453.1 GCA_023424275.1 Pseudomonadota bacterium
TCGAGGACGTAGGAGAAATCCTCGGCGCCCATCACCGGGTTGTCCATCGTCAGCCAGGCTTCTTCGCCGAAGGTCTGTTCGACGACCGACTGGCCGAAGGTCACGGCGCGCGCGTCGCAGACGGTGACAGGGAAGCCCTCGATAATCTCGACCTCGGCGGTGCAGCCATGTGCCTCGGCGATCGCGGGGGCGAGGCGCTTCAGTTCGCGCGCCACCATCGCGCGGCGTTCGGGCGACAGGGTGCGGATCGTGCCCTGCATCTCGGCGGTCTCGGGAATGATATTGTTCGTCGTCCCCGCGGCGATTTTTGCGACGGTGACGACCGCGGGGTCGAAGACCGAGATGCGGCGCGTGACCATCGTCTGGATCGCGGTGACGATCGCGCAGGCGACCGGGATCGGGTCGATGCTGTCGTGCGGCATCGAGGCGTGGCCGCCCGCGCCCTTGACGGTGATGTTCAGCACATCGGACGAAGCGAGCAGCGGCCCCGCGCGCCCGGCGAAGATGCCGTGGGGGGCGTTGGGCATGATGTGGAGTGCGAAAGCCGCATCGGGCAACGGGTCGATGATCCCGTCGTCGAGCATGAAGCGCGCGCCGTGATGGCCTTCCTCGCCCGGCTGGAACATGAACATCACGGTGCCGGGCAGCCGGTCGCGCGCCGCGCAGAGCAGCTTCGCGGCGCCAACGAGCATCGCGACATGGGTGTCGTGTCCGCAGGCGTGCATCGCGCCGGTGATTTCGGAGGTGAAGTCGAGCCCGGTGTCCTCGAGCAGCGGTAGTGCGTCCATGTCGCCGCGCAGCAGCACCGTGCGGCCGTTCGCGGGCCCGCGCAGGATCGCGACCAGTCCGGTGGTCGAGGGCCCCTCGCGAAATTCGAGCGGCAGCCCGGCGAGCGCGGCCTTGATCTTCGCGAGCGTCTTCGGGTTCTGCAGCCCGAGTTCGGGCTCGCGGTGGATGGCGCGGCGAAGGTCGACGAGATCGCCGAGAAGCGTTTCGGCCTCAGCGGGCCAGCTGTGCGTGAGATTGTCCATGCGACGACTGTGCCGACACCCGCGCCGCCTGTCGAGCCGTCGCGGTACCGCTTTCGGCATGGTTGCGGACATCGGCGAGCACCCGCGCGACATTTTGCCCGATCGCCCAGCGCGCGATCGGTTCCCAATAGGGGATGGGGTCGATGCGCAATATATGGTCGGCGGTCGCGGTCAGCCGCGTCCGTCCGCCGGGAAGTGGCGCGAGGTCGAAGCGCGTTTCGCCGGTATCGAAATAGCCGATGAGATGCGGTGTGTGGAGATGGCGGTACGGGCTCATTTCCTCCATCGCCGGGGGCTGGCGCACGACCCGGAACGCCAGCGTGCGGCCGGGTTGCCAGATGGTGACGCGCTCGTCGGCGATGCCGGTCGAAAAGACACCGATGCGGTGCGCGCCTTCGCCTTCGCCGTCGATGCGGCTGGTGACCGGATAGGCGAGACCGGCAAGGCCGACGAGCCCCGGCGCCTCGGCGACCGGACGGTCGGCGGTGAGGGTGGCCCACACTTTTTCGGGCGGCGCGGCGATGGTGATGCTGGCATGCGTCACGATCGGCAGTTCGGGCGGCATCGCGGCATCGACGACGAACAGCAGCGGGAGGACCGCGACGCTGTAGAAGGGCTGGCGGGGGTTGACCCGCCGCGCGGCCGCGCGGCCGAGGAAGCCGCCGATCGCGGCGAGCATGGACGCCAGCGGCGCGATCAGCACGATGCACCAGAATCCTTCGAGTGCGAGCATCAGGAGTGCAAGCGTGCCGAGCAGCCCCGCCGTCGCCACCGCCGCCAGCGTCTCGCTCCGGCTCCGCTCGCTGCCGTGGTTGACGATGAAGCCGGTCATCAGGCCCGTGAGGAACGGGGTCATCACGAACAGTCCCCAGCCATAGGCGCCCAATGTCGCCGCCGAGACGGCGACCGCGAGGACGATCAGCGCCATGCCTACCCCGATGCCGAGCGCCACCTGATACGCCGGTGAGCTATTGCCGGTACGTTCGGTGCCGGGCGCAGGCTGTGCGGCGGTTTTGGCGCGCCAGAGGATCGTCAGGCCGAGAACTCCCAGAATCTGGAGGGTCGGGATCATCGTGGCGAGCGCGAGACCGCCACCTCGGCCGAGATGGTCGGCGCGGCGCAGCGACAGGATGACGAGCGCGGCCGAGATCAGCAGGCAATAGGCGAACCCCGCAATCTCCCACGCAAGCGGAAATTCCCCGGCGATGGCGAGGCGCCGGATCGGGAAGAGCCAGAAGGATGTGTCGGTCACCAAGGGCACGTTCGCACCGGCCGCTGCCGCCGCGACGAAGCCATGCTGCGACAGGATCAGCGCGCTGGCCGTCAGCGCATAGCGCGGCGCGCCCGGCGCCTTGGGGAACAGCCGGCCGAGGAAGCGGCTCATCGTCCGGCGATCCTGGGCGCGGCGATCCCGGCGAGTGCGGCGGGTCGCGGCGCGTCCTGCGCCTCGACGCGGGTGAGGCCGTGGCGCGCGCCCATCGTGTCCGGCGTGCGGACGCTATGCACCAGCCCCAGCCGTTCGAACAGCCGGATGACGGCATAGCCCCAGTCGCTCTGCCCGGGGTGCAGCCCGATGCGCGCCGAGCCGGGATAGGCATGGTGATTATTGTGCCACGCCTCGCCCATCGTCGGGATCGCGGCCCAGGGAACGTCGAAGGCCTGCACGCCATGCGCATCGACGGTCCAGTGCTGCGGTCCGCGATTATGCGCGAGATGACCGACGAGCCAGTGCCCGTGATTCGCGACTGCGACGCGCGCCGCGACGCCCCAGATGACCCAGCCCCAGCCGCCGATCGCGAAAAGGAGCAGCGCGACGGGCAATTGCTGCCAGCGCCATGTCGCCTCGAGCCAGCGGTAGAAGGGGTCGCGGTCGAGTTCGGCGAAATCGAAGCGCGGCGGGCGGTCGAGGTCGAGCCGGCAATAGATTTGCCACCACGCGTCGCGGAGGATGTGCGTCCTGTGCGCGAGGAAGGGATGGCAATCGGCCTGTCGCTGCGCCCAGTCGCGCATGTCGTGCGCACGGATGATGCCATAGGGACCCGCCATGCCGACGAAGGCGCCGAACCAGACGAGCGTGCGCGCCAGCCAGCGCGGCGCGGCAAAGCTGCCGTGGATCATCATGCGGTGATAGCCGACGCTGTGGCCGAGCAGCAGCGCGGCGCCGGTGGTGACGAAAAAGAGCAGGATCGCCGAGGGGTGACGAAAGAGGGGCCGGCGACAAGGGCGGTCGCCGCCATGCCGCCATTCCAGAGAATGCTTGGCATGTCGGCGCGCACGCGGCCCTCGCGCGGATCGGGGCCGTCCTCGTCGATCAGGAAATTGACCGCATGGGGATCCTGTTCGCTGCGCATCGCCCGACTCCTCGCTCAAAAGAATATAAGTAATTACTTAAATAAATTATTGCTTGTCAAGTCGACCTGCGATGCCCATTTCGGGACGCATGGAACGGGTTTTTCAGGCATTGGCATCGACGCCGCGGCGCAGGATTCTGGCCTATCTGGCGCATGCGGAACTGAGCGCGGGCGACATCGCCGCGCGCTTCGAGATGAGCAAGCCTGCGGTGTCGCAGCATCTGTCTGTGCTCGAAAATGCCGGGCTGATCACCAGCGAGAAGCGCGGCCAGTTCGTCTTTTACCGCCTGATCCCCGACGCGCTGACCAATGTGCTCAACGGCTATGTGCAGGAAGTCTGCCCCGTGTCGCGCCCGCTCAAGGCCGAATCGCGCGCGCTTGCCGAAAAGCAGCGCAAAGAGGGTTAGCGCTTCCCGCCGAAGAGCTGCCGTCCGGCGAGATCGAGCATGATTTCCTCGCTGCCGCCGCCGATCGCGTTGAC
>JAFAED010000517.1 GCA_023424275.1 Pseudomonadota bacterium
GGCGCGTTCAGAGCCGGCTCGACAGGCTGATTCCGTAGGTCGCGGGCTGGCCGACAAAGCGGGACACCGCATTCGCATTCGCGAACATATTGGTCCAATAATATTCATTGGTCACATTCCGGCCCCACAGCCAGATGCGATAACGCCCCTGATCGGCGCCGCCGAATGCGATTCCTGCGCGCAGGTCGAGAAGCTTGTAGGGCGCAATGCGGAGCGCCTCGCGTTCGCCGACGCCGGCGTAAGTCCCGCTCCGATAGGTGAGCGAACTTCCGACGAAGGCACGCACCCCTCGCGCGACCGGAATGTCATAATCGACGTTGGTAACGGACTGCCAGGCCGGCGCGAAGGGGAAGCTTGTGCCGGCTTGATCGGCGAAATTGGTGAGGCCATCGAACCCGACGAAGCGGTCGATCCGCGTATGCGCATAGGTCACCGCGGCATCAACGGTCAGACCCGGCAACGGCCTTGCGACGATCTGGACTTCGGCGCCGACGACGTGCGATTTCGGGATCGAGGCCAACGCCTCCAAGGGACCGAAAGGCGGATCGAGGCGAGCACTGCGAAGCTGCTTGTCGCGATAATCATAATAGAAGGCGGACGCCGACAGCTGGACACGCCGGTCGAGAAAGGATGCCTTCAGACCGGCTTCATAGGCGAGAACCGACTCCTGTCCTATCGGCGTATATTGATTGACGGTGGAGACCGCCGCGACCGGGGATGTTCCGGCCTTGTAGCCGCGGCTGGCGTTGGCATAGACCAGCAAGCCGTTCCTCGGCGTCCAGTTCAGCCCGACGCGCCATGACAGGCTGTTTTGGTTGAGGACATTATGCACATTGTCGACGGGCTGAAGGTCCTGCGCCGGATCGAGAACATAACAGTCTCCCGGACGTGTGAGGGGTTCGCGATTTCCTCTGAACAGGTTCCAGAAGCGGGCAAAATGGTCTGTCACCGCGAGCGCGCAGCTGTCGAAGCGCCGCCGGTCGATGTTGTAGCGCAGCGCGCCCTCCACCATGAGGGTGTCCGAAACCGAATATTCGACGCGGCCGAATGCCGCATAGGTGCGAACGCGAGTCCGGTTCCGGAGCTGGTTCGCATCGACATAGGCCAGCGGGTCGATCGGCTCGAAAAGATGCGACGCATCGACGTCGCGAAATATCTGGCGCGGTTTGTCGCTGATCCTGTCGTCGGCAAAATTGACACCGGCAATCCAGTTGAGCCCTCCCTTGCTTCCCGAGAGCCGGAATTCCTGAAAGAAGGAAGAGATGCGCCCGTCGTCGTTGATCACCTCGTTGAGGCTGAACGGAGTTCCGTTGGGGTCCTGCGCATAAGCGAGATCGAGATCCGCGTAGGAGGTGAGCGATGTCAGGGTGGTGGCATCGGAAATCCTGACATCTGTGCGCCACCGGAGGTGAACGAGAGTGGTGTCGCTCGCGTAGGAAATCCGCTCGCCGGTATCCGCCCTGAACACGCTCCAATCCGCCGAGCGCGGCGTCTCGATAACGGGGAAGGTCAGCAAACCCGGCACGGCGAGCGCGGGGCGGGGGGGCACGGCGGCCACGAACTGACCTGCGGGCCGTTCCGACCCGTCGTGCGTCACGGTCAGGGACAGGCGGGTCGAGAGCCGGTCATTCGGCGTCCAGTCGAAGGTCGCACGTGCCTGAAACTCATCGATCCGCCCCAGCCGGTCGCCCGGGCGGGTAATGCTCTTCTGCCAGCCGTCGCCCCGGCGGCCCTGCACCGCTAGTCGCGCCGTGAGCCCTTCCGCGATCGGTCCTGACAGGAATCCGCCGATTTGCAGCCTGTCGAAGCGGGCAAAACTGACGTCGGCGCCTGCTTCCAGGCTGTTCGACGGGCCGGCCGCGATGTAATTAATGGCGCCGCCGGTGGCATTTTGTCCGAACAATGTGCCTTGCGGCCCCTTGAGAACCTCGACTCGCTCAAGATCGAAGGCGGCGAGCTTCGTCATTGCGGGATAAGGCAGCGGTGCCTCATCGACATAAACTGTCACCGCGGGCGGCGTCGACAAGTCGCTGTTGAAAAAGCCTACGCCCCGCAGGGTGAAGGATGTGGACGCGAAATTGCTTTCCTGAAGTGTCAGGCCGGGAACCAGACGGGGCAGGTCGGCCACGGCATCGATCCCGCGAAGCTGCAGGGTGTCGGCGCTCGCGACGGTGATCGGCATGCTGACGCTGGAATCGCTCTGCTCGCGCTTCAAGGCGGTGACGACGATTTCATCGATCTGCCCGCGAGGGGCATCCTGCGCTCGGGCGGGCAAAGCGGCCACGACGGCTGCGACCATCGCGCCGCCGATTGATCGAATCGCCAGACTGCGCATCGTTGAACTCCCCGTGGTCGGCGAGGGATCGCGCACTTGGGGCCGCGGCGCCAATTGCACTATGGTATCGGTCCGCTTTTCAGCCCGACGGTAGCGAGAAGCAGAAAGTGGCTCCGCCGTCGACATTCGATCGGGCCCACAGGCGCCCACCATGGCTTTCGATGATCGAGCGACAGACCGAAAGTCCTATTCCCATTCCGCTGGTCTTGGTTGTGAAAAAGGGCTGAAACAATTGCTCGGTGTCGTCAACGTCGATGCCGGCTCCCACATCGTCCACGCCAAGGGTGATGCCGCCGTCGGGGTCGCGCGACGTGCGAAGCGTGATGACACGCTCCCGGTCCCTGACTGCCGACATCGCATCGGCGGCATTGGTCAGCATGTTCAATATGACCTGCTGCAGTTGGACCCGGTCCGCCGCTATCGATGGGAGGTCGGCGGCAAAATCCGTCCGGACGGTAATGCCATTGCGGCGCAGGTCGGCCGCTGCCAGCGCGACGACCTCGGCAGCCGCGTCGTTGATATCGACGTCGTCGGTGCGCTCGCTCTGCTTCGAATAGAGCTTCCGCAGGCGCTGCACGATATCGGCGGCCCGGTTGCCGTCCCTGATCGTGCGCTTCGCTGTCTCGACGGCACCTTCTATTTTCGGTGGATCGGATGCTAGCAATCGCAGGCACGCGCTCGCGTTCGTAATGATGCCGGAGAGGGGCTGGTTGATCTCGTGCGCGATCGAGGCGGTTAGAGCGTTGAAGCTCATGACGCGCGTGACATGGGCAAGCTCGGAGCGAACCTTGTGAAGGCTGTCCTCGGCGAGTTTGCGCTGCGTGATATCCTGAACGGCGCCGAGGCATTCGAGACGGCCATCGGGCTGCCGGAAGACCCGCCCCAATACGCGCATATGCTTGATACGGCCATCGGGAAGCCGCATCCGGATATCATATTCGGGATTGTCGAATCCCGCCCGTATCATGGCGATATTTTCGGCGAGAAGGGGGAGGTCGTCGGAATGGACCCGCTCTGCGATGCGGTCGAGCGTCACTCTGATTTCGGGCCCGAATTCGAACAGGCGGCGAAGCTCCGCCGAGAATATGAACTCGTCGGTGTCGAGCTGCCAGGCAAAGCTGCCTGTCGAGCTGATGCGCTGACCTTCGGCAAGAAACGTCTCGCTTCGCTGAAGCGCGGCTTCGGCCTGCTTGCGGTCTTCGATGTCGGAATTGACGCCATACCATTTGACGACCCCTCCAGTCTCATCGCGGAGCGGCTCGACCCGAAAGAGGAACCAGCGATAGCTTCCGTCGTGACGCCTTATTCGCGCTTCGGCCGATCCGCCCTCCGCTTTCGAGCGGAAGTCGGACCAAGCCTCATTCAGCGCGCGCAGGTCTTCGGGATGGACGAATTCCGTCCATCCCCACCCCTCCAGTTCGTCAAGTCCACGCCCCACGAAGTCGAGATAGAGCTGGTTGAGAAAATCGGCGCTGCCGTCGGGGCGAGCGGACCATGCGAGCACGGGAATGGTGTCGATCGTTTGGCGGAGGCTCTTCTCGCTCGCCTCGAGTTGCTGTTCGGCCCGTTTCCGGCCGTCGACGTCGATGAGCAGGCTGTACCATCGAATGAGACGGCCGTTCTCGTCCTTGTGGGGTCGGCCCAGCACCTGGAACCAGCGATAAACCCCGTCCGAACATCGCGCTCGCGCTTCATATTCATAGGGGTCACCATTGACCATGCCGTCCCGAAAGGCGGCAACGGCCTTGGGAATATCGTCGGGATGAGCAGGGCCCTTGCTGGCCCACGCTTCGGCCGATTCCCGGTCGATGTCCAGATAGTCATAAAATCGCTGATTGGCCCCTTCGAAGCGGCCGTCGGGAGAAAATGTGCAGACCAGCCCCGGCAGGCTGTCGAGCGTGAGTTTCAGGTCGATTTCGCTCGCTCGAAGATCCTCCTCCGCGCGCTTGCGGTCGTCGATATCCGTCAGCAATCCGTACCAGCGCACGATCCTGTCATCGGCATCGCGAAGCGGATGACCGCGAATCTGAAACCACCGAAAACTCCCGTCGAAGCGGCGGAAGCGGGTCTCGAAATCATATGGCTCGCCCGTTTTGAGCGACGCGGTGAAGCAATCGATACAGCGCTGCAGATCGTCCGGATGGGTCATGCCGTTCGTCGCCCAGCGGCCGATCTCCTCGAGCGGTTCGCGAAAATAGTCGAGAAGCTGCTGATTGCCGCTGACGAGTTCGCCTTCGGGAGAGAAGACGCAGATCAGGCCGGCAATGCTCTGCACGATCAGGCGCAGCTCGCGTTCGCTGTCGAGAAGCGCCGGTTCCGGACGATTGAAGCGGTCGCCGGCCTCAACGGCAGGATGCGCGGTCCTGGCATTGCTGTCCACGTCCATGAAAATCGTCCTGCCCGCTCTCCGATCAGGATGGCTCAATCGGGCTGGAGGGTCTACCGATACTTTCGTATCTGTGCGCTACCTTGCGCCGGAGCGCGCTGCCGATCATTTGGTGTTGGTGCACCCTGCTCAGGTTCCGCCGATGGCTGAGAGGGAAAAGGCGAAGGTCGCGCCGGCATTCGGATTGGGTTCGAACCAGATACGGCCGCCATGGCGTTCGATGATGGATTTGCTGACCGAAAGGCCGATGCCCATCCCGTCCGGCTTGGTCGTATAAAATGCGTCGAAAATCCGTCCCGGCTCGTCGGCGAGAATGCCGGTTCCGGCGTCCTTTACCGAAATCCGCACGGCACCGGCGGCGGTGAGATCGCTGGAGACCAAAATCACGCCCGAGCGGCTATCCGGGCTCGCGCTGGCGTCCGCTGCGTTCAGTATGAGATTGAGAACGACTTGCTGCAATTGCACACGGTCGCCGGCGACGGCGGGCAGTTTTGCGCATCGGTCGAATTCGAGGGAGATGCGCCGCCGCTGTAAATCGTGCGAACAGATGGCAATGACCTCGCTCACGGCCTCGTTGAGATCGAGCGGTTCGGTCACAAATTCACGCTTCGTGAACAGACCGCGCAGTCGCCCGATCACTTCGGATGCCCGGTTGCCGTCGCGAAGGCTTCTCTGGGCGGTCCTGATCGCGCCCTCGAGGTTGGGCGGTTCGCTCGACAGCATCCGCATACAAGCATTCGCGTTGTTGACGATGCCGGCAAGCGGCTGGTTGACTTCATGGGCGATTGACGCGGCAAGTTCGCCGAGGCTCATCGCCCTTGCCAGATGTGCGAGTTCGGTTCGCAAGGCGGCCAGCTCGTCCTCGGTCTGCACGCTCTGCGTGATATCCTGTATCGATCCCATCACGATCGGCCGGTCCGCGTTACCCGACTGGAAATGGGCGACGGCGTGGACATGACGGATGTTTCCCGCAGGCGTAGTGAAGCGAAAGACCACATCGAAGCCGGACTGGTCGGCCATGGCGCGTTTGAAGGCGGTATCGAATGCCGCAACATCGTCGGGATGAACATGCTCGCGAAACTCGCGCAGGGTGGGGGGGCGGCATTCGAGAATCCGGTACAATTCATCGGACTGAATATGGACGTCGGCCAGTACGTCGGTTCTGAAACTGCCCGTTCTGGTCAGTCTCTGCGCCTGGCTGAGATGCTCGTGGGCCTCGTTGAGCCCGCGTTGCCGCGCCGCCAGCTCCTCTTCCGTCCGTGCTCTTGTAACCGCGATACTCGCGATATGCACGGCTCGGCTCACGGTGTCGCGGTGGCGGGCGAGCGGCTTGGCCGGCCCGTTCCGATAGACGAACAAGGTCCCGAGAAAGGCGCCGCTCCGCGTAAAGATCGGAACCTGCCACACCGAGTTCAGATGATGCTTCGACAGATGTTTGCGACATTTGGCGTTGAGCCAGCGGCGGTCGCCGACGATATCGTCGGCGATCATCTCTACCTTCGGATTGCCATAGGCATCGAC
>JAFAED010000532.1 GCA_023424275.1 Pseudomonadota bacterium
CGTCCTTCCAAGCGCGAATCGGCGCCTAGTTATATTTCAATATGGCGACATATTATTACAGCCGCCATAGGAATGCAACGTCCGCCATCAGACCGCGACAGGCGCGGAAATATGCGCTTGCGGGGCATAAGCTTCGACTGCAAAATCCTCGAACCGATAGTCGAAAATGCTGTCGGGGCGCCTTGCGATGCGCAGCTTGGGGCTGCCTTCGGGCACACGCGACAACTGTTCTTCGACCAGATCCGCGTGGTTGAGGTAGAGGTGTACGTCGCCCCCCGTCCACACCAGTTCATGTGCACGAAGGTCACATTGTTGTGCAATCAGGCGCGTCAGCAGCGCCGCCTCGAACACATTGAAGGCAAAACCGAGTCCGAGGTCGCACGATCGCTGGAACAACAAGCACGACAGACCGCCATCGCTGCGGACATGGAATTGATAGGTCATATGGCATGGCGGCAGCGCCATGCGGTCCAGATCGGCGACGTTCCATCCGGTGAAGATATGCCGCCGCGATCCAGGATTGTTCCGCAGCGATTCGATCAGTGCCGCAATCTGGTTATGGCCTTGCTCGCTACGCCGAAAAAGCCCCTCGCCTGCCGGCTCGTAACGCGGCCAATTGACCCATTGATGCCCATAGACCGGGCCAAGATCACCCCATTCCGCGGCAAAATCATCGTCCGCGACGATTCGCGCCTCGAAATCCTCCGCACTGATCGCCTCGCCCGTTGCCCGGCGATATTTGTCGAGCGGCCAGTCGGTCCAGATTTTAACGCCCTGCGCGACGAGCGGACGGATATTCGTGTTACCCGTCAGGAACCATAGCAGTTCGCGGAGCGCCGTTTTCCAATAGACGCGCTTGGTGGTGAGCAACGGTATCGCATCGTCCGCAAGCGAGAATCGCATCGTCTCGCCGAACAACGACCGCGTGCCGACGCCGGTACGGTCGATGCGTTCGTCACCCTCGACCCAGATGCGCCGCATCAAGTCGAGATATTGAAGTTCATAATGGATGGAATCAGGCAAGACTCACTCCCGGTTTAATCCCATCGTTGCTAGGCCTCGCACCGCGAGCGGACAAGGGACCAGCAGGGGTGACGTCACAAAGCCTCCGTTGCGGGGCAGTCCAGCGTTGGGAATCGGACGCGCCCGGCGCATGGGCTGGATGATGCCCCTGTTCGAACCCGTCGGCAAAGCGCCGAAGCCATCGATGCTGGCCGGATTCATACCGCGCCAGTCGGAGGATGCGGTGGCGCAGCAATTGCTGCGGCCGCTGTTCGATGACGAGCGCGAAACGCTGATTCTTGCCGGATTCGATTCCTTCGAGCGACTGGTCCGGATCGAACGCGCGGAGGGCGATACGCGGGGGCGCTGTGTCATTGCCCCGCGCTGCTGGCGCGCGCTGCTTGGCGGTCACGTCGCGGCGGTCCTCATGGCGCACAACCACCCGTCCGGTCGCGCATGGCCCAGCGATGCCGACATCCGGACGACCCAGGAAACCGCACTTTTCCTGCGAACCATGGACATCGGCCTCGTCGACCATCTGATTTTCGTTACGGGCGGTCATTTCAGCTTTCGGACTGCCGAAATGATCTAGTGCGGGCAATCGCGTTCAATGTGCCGATTGGCGCTTGAAGTTCACAGATTGCGCGTCTAGAGGACCGCCCTGCCTTCGCGGCGACCCCGGTCGGCGCGCAGATCGGTCGGGGAGTAGCTCAGCCTGGTAGAGCACTGTCTTCGGGAGGCAGGGGCCGGAGGTTCGAATCCTCTCTCCCCGACCAATTTCCTGCATATTGCAGATTCTGCACCGTCGCTTCTTGTAAGTCGGCGCACAACACCCTAAATTCAAACTACGCCACCGTGGTTTTCCCCCTTTCCATCGTGGCGAGTACCCCATCAGCACTGATGCGGGTGCGTCCTCCCTGGACCCTGGCCACCTCGTACTTCGGTACGAGGTGGTTTTTTATTCGGCGGCTTGCGGAAATAGTTCGGATTCGGGCGACCGTCGGCCTGCGTCGGCGACAAGCTCGGAAAACCAGCGCGCCAGTCGTCCGACCCGCGCCGGATCGGGTAGGCGCTCGGGCGTCAGATAAAGGTCGCGGTCGATCTCGATCTGCACCGCATGGATCCCCTGCATCGGTCGGCCATGCGTTCGCACGATGTGCCCGCCCGCATAAGGCTGGTTACGCGACACGGCAGTTTTTAACTGCGCGGCGGACGCCATGACCAGATCGATCAGCCAATCGCCCGCGGTCGCCCCAAAATGATCGCCGATAACGATGCGTGCGCCATGCCCCGGCTGGCCGAAGGGGATCGACGGCATCGAATGGAGGTCGATCAAAATTGCATGGCCGAAACGTGCGCGAGCAGCCAGCAACTCGTGCGCCAGCGCGCCATGATAAGGCCGGTGGAAGGATTCGAGGCGCCAGTCTATCGCGGCGGCGTCGATCGGCCGCGTCCACAGCGGACCGCAATCGGCAAGCCGTGTCGGCACCACGCCCAGGCCGGCTCGTTCCTTCCGGCCCGGCGCCGAAAATCGGGCGCGCAGCGACGGCGCGACTTCGCCCGGCGCCATCTGTCCCTCACCGCGATTGAGATCGGCAACGGCGCGCGCCCAAAGCGCCTCGACCACCGTCGCCCCCGCATCGCGCGCGCTGGCTGCGACAAGGTCGCACCAGCTATCCTCCAGTCGTTCCAGTTCGGTCCGCCCGACGCGCGCCGCCGCGAGTATTTCGGGCGGGTAGATACGCCCGGCATGCGGGACCGACACGACCACGGGTCCGCTCACCGCGGGTCGGTTGACAGCGATAGCGGCAGGCAGGATGCTATGGGACGGCATAGGCGATGGGTGGCAAAAAAAGCCGGATGAATCCAGCGCCCCGCGTCAATTTGTTAAATCTCTGGCGCTATGACGAACTTCTTGATGAGGGTGCGACCGACCGGAACCGGCGCACTGCGGGACCTGGGGACATATTTCAGAATGATTCGTATCTTGCTGGCCGAAGATGATGACGTGATGCGCGAATATCTTGCGCGGGCGCTGACCAGCGCCGGTTATCATGTCACGGCGGTCGATCGCGGCACCGAAGCGGTGCCCTATATCGATTCGGGAACCTTCGACCTGCTGCTGTCCGACATCGTCATGCCCGAAATGGACGGGATCGAACTCGCCCAGCATACGGCAAAGGTCGCACCGCAAACGCAGGTCATGTTCATTACGGGTTTCGCGGCCGTATCGCTACGCGCCGAAGAAAATGTGCCGCAGGCGAAGCTGTTGTCGAAACCCTTCCACCTCAAGGATCTGGTGCGCGAAGTCGACAATCTGTTTGGCCGCGCCGACCAGTCGAGCCAACAATAACGACGCATCTTCGCGCGAAGGGCTTGCCAAGCTGCGCAGAGGCCTTTAGGGGGCGCGTCACCCCAAGGGATGGGCGTGTAGCTCAGTGGTAGAGCACTGTGTTGACATCGCAGGGGTCGCAAGTTCAATCCTTGCCACGCCCACCATTAAAAACGCCGCCACCCCAACGGGTTGGCGGCGTTTTTGCTTTCAGGCCATTCCTTTGGCGAGGTCGCCGCGCGACGCGTCGCCAATCTGGCTCCCGCCGTCGCAGTCGAGGATCGTGCCGGTGATATAGCCGGCGGCAGGCGAACAGAGGAACACTGCCGATTCGGCGACCTCCTCGACCTTGCCCCAGCGTTTCATCGCGATGCGGTCGTAATGCGCCTGCCTGGTCTCGGCATCGGGCGCGAGACGCTTCATTCCCTCGGTATCGGCGATCGGCCCGGGCGAAATGCCGTTCACCCGCACGTCCGGGCCCCATTCGAGCGCCAGCACGCGAATCAGCTGATTAATCCCTGCCTTGGCAGCACAGGCATGCGCCTGAAGCGCCGACGCATTGACCGCCTGTCCCGCGGTGATCGCGATCAGCGACGCCCCCGGACGATTGAGCAGGTCATGACAACCGCGGAACACGTTGAAAGTACCGTTGAGGTCAATATCGACCACGGTACGAAACGCATTCGCCGACATACCGAGCACCGGGGCGAGGAAATTGCCTGCTGCGCCCGAAATGACGATGTCCATCGGGCCCAGTTCGCCCGCCACCCGTTCCATCACTTCGCGAATCGCAGCGTAATCGCGAACGTCGCCCGACAAACCCAGCGC
>JAFAED010000043.1 GCA_023424275.1 Pseudomonadota bacterium
CGTCGCGACCAAATATCCCGCGACGACGCGGCGCTGGTTCGAGGCGCAGGGCATTCAGGCCGAATGCATCAAATTGAACGGCGCGATGGAAATCGCTCCGAAGCTGGGGCTCGCTTCTCATATCGTCGATCTGGTGTCGACGGGACGGACGCTCGTCGAAAATGCGCTCGCCGAACAGAAGGTTATCAGCGAGGTGTCGGCGCGGCTGATCGTCAACCGCGCGGCGTTCAAGCTGCGCTCGGCCGAAGTGCCGGCGCTGGTCGAGAAATTCCGTCAGGCTGTGGGGCAGGGCGATGCGGCGGCTTGATGCCTCCGAACCCGGCTTTGCAGCCGAGTTCGACGCGCTGGTCAACGATCGGCGCGAGAGCACATCCGATGTCTCCGCCGACGTCGCCGCGATCATCGCGCGCGTGAAGGCCGAGGGCGACGCCGCGCTCGCCGACTATACCGCGAAGTTCGACCGTTTCGATCTGGACAAGAGCGGCTGGAGCATTTCGAAAGAGGAATGCGCCGCCGCCTATGAAGCCCTGGCGCCGGAACTGCGCGATGCGCTGAACCTCGCCGCCGACCGCATCCGCGCCTATCACGCCGCGCAGCTCCCCGAGAACCGCGATTATCGTGACGCCACCGGCGCGCGGCTTGGCGCGCGATGGAGCGCCGTCGATGCCGCGGGCGTCTACGTTCCCGGCGGGCGGGCTGCCTACCCCTCGTCGGTGCTGATGAACATCCTACCCGCGAAGGTCGCGGGGGTCGAACGCATCGTGATGATGACCCCGACGCCGGGCGGTGAGACCAATCCGGTCGTCATGGCCGCCGCGCACATTGGCGGAGTCGATGAAATCTGGCGTGTCGGCGGGGCGCAGGCGGTCGCCGCGCTTGCCTATGGTACCGACCGGATCGCGCCGGTCGACGTCGTCACCGGCCCCGGCAATGCATGGGTCGCCGAAGCGAAGCGACAGGTCTATGGCGTCGTCGGCATCGATATGGTCGCGGGGCCGAGCGAGATCGTCGTCGTCGCCGATGCGAAGAACGCGCCGCATATCATCGCCGCCGACCTCTTGAGCCAGGCCGAACATGATCCGACGAGCCAGTCGATCCTGTTCACCGACGATGGCGATTTCGCCGACGCGGTGGCGGCGGCGGTCGATGCAATCATCCCGACGCTGGGAACCGCTGCAACGATGCGTGATAGCTGGGACGCCAATGGCGCCATTGTGACCGTCGCGGCACTGTCCGACGCCATCCCGCTCTGCGACCGGCTCGCGCCCGAACATCTCGAACTCGCGGTCGACGCCGCCGAGGCCGACGCGCTCTTTGCGAAAGTGCGCCACGCCGGCTCGGTCTTCCTCGGCCGTCAGACTCCCGAAGCGATCGGCGACTATGTCGCGGGTCCGAACCATGTGCTGCCGACCGGCCGCCGCGCGCGCTTTTCGAGCGGGCTGTCGGTGACCGATTTCATGAAGCGCACCAGCTTCCTCGCGCTCGATGACGCAAGCCTTGCCGCGATCGGCCCCGCCGCAGTTGCGCTCGCCGGCGCCGAGGGGCTGCCCGCCCACGCGCTTTCGGTCAGCCAGCGCCTCAGCTAAGAAAAGAATCATGAACAAACGTGCCCAGTCCCGCTCCGCCGCCCGTCTCGCCGCCGTCCAGGCGCTCTATCAGCACGAGATGGAGGGGACGCCCGTCGCCAAGCTGATCCATGAGTTCCATCAGCATCGCATCGGCGCGACGATCGAGGATGCGGAATATGCCGACGCCGACACCGCCTTTTTCGACGATATCGTGAAGGGTGCGCTGGCGCGCCGCGACGAGATCGACGCGGCGATTGTGTCGCGGCTGGCGAGCGGCTGGTCGATGGAACGGCTCGACCGCACGATGAAGGCGATCCTGCGTGCGGGCTCCTATGAGTTGATGGCGCGCGGCGACGTTCCGGTCGGCGCGGTGGTCAGCGAATATGTCGATGTCGCAAAGGCGTTTTTCGATACGCGCGAAGCAGGGTTTGCGAACGGCCTGCTCGATGCGATCGGCAAGGATGTGCGGTCCTGAACCAAATGGCCGTTCAACCGTTAGGGCTGAGCTTGTCGAAGCCCCGGCCTTTTTCTGCTAGGGCGGAATTGGAAGAGCGGCCCTTCGACAAGCTCAGGGCAAACGGAGTTTGGGTTTGAGCGAAGCCGATTTCATCGCCCGTTTGCGATCGATCGCGACCGATCCCGCCGCGCGCGGGCTCGCCGACGATGCGGCCGAATGGGAAGGCCTTGTCCTTACCCACGATATGATCGTCGAGGGCATCCATTTTCTTCCCGACGACACGCCGCAGGACATCGCGTGGAAGCTCGTCTCGGTGAACCTGTCCGATCTTGCTGCAAAGGGGGCCGCGCCAGTGGGCGTGCTCGTCGGCTACAGCCTCGGCGATGCGGATTGGGACGCGGCCTTTGTCGAAGGACTCGACCTGGTGTTGCGCCGGTTCGGCGTCCTTCTGCTCGGCGGCGACACGGTGCGCGTCCCGGCAGGCGCGCCGCGCAGCTTTGGCCTGACCGCGATCGGCCGTGCACCGCCGGGCGGGGCGCCGTCGCGTGCGGGCGCGCGGCCGGGGGACCAGATATGGGTCAGCGGGACGATCGGCAACGCCGGACTGGGCCTTGCTATGCGACTGGGGCAGGTGGATGCGAACGAAACCTGCCTGGCCGCGTACAAGCGGCCGCAGCCGCAACTGACCTTGGGG
>JAFAED010000133.1 GCA_023424275.1 Pseudomonadota bacterium
CCGGTCATGCCGGCGCGCTGCACCGCGCTGATGTGGACAAAGGCGTCGGCCTGTCCATCGTCACGCGCGATAAAGCCGAAGCCCTTCGTCGTGTTGAAGAATTTGACGGTGCCCGACGTGCGTTCACCGGTCAGTTGGCGACGGCCGCGCGCGCCGCCCGGGGCGCCGCCGCGATCGTCGCGCTGGCGCGGCGCGAATTCTTCGACCGGCATCGGTTCGCCTTCGATCTTCAGATCGATGGCCGACACCTTGCCGTTGCGTTCGACGAGCGTGAAGCCGAGCGGCTGGCCCGAAGCGAGGCCCTGAAGCCCAGCCTGTTCGACCGCGCTGATGTGGACGAAGACATCTTCGCCGCCATCGTCGCGCGCGACGAAGCCAAAGCCCTTCGACGGGTTGAAGAATTTCACCGTGCCCTGGCCCTCGCCAACGACCTGCGCGGGCATGCCGCCGCCACGTCCGCCGCCGAAACCGCCACGATCACCACCGCCGAAGCCGCCGCGATCGCCGCCGCCGAAGCCTCCGCGGTCCCCACCGCCAAAGCCGCCGCGATCGCGATCACCATAGCCGCCGCGTCCGCCGCCATAGCTGTCGCCGCCGTACGGAGCTGGTTCAAAGCTGTCGAAATTGCCGAAATCGTCGCGCTTACCGCGCCCCCGCTGGCCGCGGCGATCCTTGTTGAAACTCATTGTCTAATAGTCGCTTTCGGTTCGTCCATCACCCATTCGACCGGCGCCTTGCGCCGGACGGGGACGCAGTTCACCATGGGCACAGACTCGCCCCGTGCCGCTAACGGCGCAATATATAGCCTAAATGAACGCACTCTGCGAACAGAAAATTCAACGTCGCGAAGCCGAATAACGCGCGCTTTGCCGCGGGCGTGCGGCGATCCGGCGGACGGCGCGAAAACCAGTCATTGAGCGGCACGGCTGCTTGGCCTAAGGCGAGGCGCATGACTGTCTATTTCCACGAAGAAGATTTGCCCGAGGGCGTGCTGGGCGCAGGCGCGGTCGCCATCGATACCGAGACCATGGGGCTCAATCCGCTGCGCGACCGATTGTGCCTCGTCCAGATCAGCGACGGGTCGGGCGACGAACATCTCGTCCGCTTCAAGCCGGGCAGCGCCTATGACGCGCCGGTGCTGAAGGCGATCCTGACCGATCCCGCGCGGCTGAAGCTGTTCCACTTCGCGCGGTTCGACATTGCGGCGCTGCAACAGGCGCTCGGCGTCGTGACCGCGCCGGTCTATTGCACCAAGATCGCCTCGAAGCTGGTCCGCACCTACACCGACCGCCACGGCCTCAAGGAACTGGTGCGCGAACTGCTGGGGCAGGACGTGTCGAAGCAGCAGCAGTCGAGCGACTGGGGCGCCGCCGAACTCACCGACGCTCAGCGCGACTATGCGGCGAGCGATGTGCGCTTCCTGCATGCGATGAAGGAGATACTCGACGTGCGGCTGGCACGCGAAGGGCGCACCCAGCTGGCGCAGGCCTGTTTCGACTTCCTGCCGACGCGCGCCGCGCTCGACCTTGCCGGTTGGCCCGAAACCGATATTTTCGCGCATAGCTGAGCCGATCAGGGAATCCGATGTCCGAACGCGCCGATCTTGACCGCACGATGCGCCGCATGTGGGCGACGAGCGGGTCGAGCCACGACAAGGTCGTGCGCATCATGCGCTTTGGCCTGCCGCTGGTCATCGGCGTCGTCGCGGCGGTGCTGGTCTTCTCGCCCTTCACCCAGCGCGCCGAAATCAGCTTCCTGCTTGCCAAGGACAAGGTCGACATGGCGAGCGAACGGATGAAGGTAACGCGCGCCGAATATCGCGGCCAGGATGCGAAGGGGCAGCCCTTTGCCCTGCTCGCGGGCAGCGCGGTGCAGAAAAGCTCGGCCGAGCCGGTCGTGCGCATGACCGACCTGTCGGGCGCGATTCGCCTCGACGACGGCCCGGCGACGATCGTCGCGCGCGACAGCGCCTATAATATGGATACCGAAAAGGTCGCGGTGCCGGGACTGGTCCAGGTCAAGAGCGCGGGCGGGTACCGGATCGATGCGAGCAATGTCGCAGTCGATTTGAAAACGCGAACGCTGGTCGGCACCGGCGGCGTCGACGGCGCACTCAACATCGGCCCCTTCTCGGCCAACCGCCTGTCCGCCGACCTCGACAAGCGGATCGTGCGCCTCGAAGGCAATGCGCGGCTCAGGATCAATCAGGGAGTGCTCAAATGAACCGGCTCTGGACCATGAAGGGCATCGCGCTCGCGGGGACGGGCTTTGTCCTGACCAGCCTGGCGATCCTGTCGGCGGGCGGCGGCGACAGCGCGCAGGCACAGGCGCTCGCCAACCACAACAGCAATGCACCGGTCGACTTTGCCGCAAACAGCATCGAGGTGCAGGACCGCGCCGACCGCGTGATCATTTCGGGCAATGTCCGCGTGACGCAGGCGGGGATGACGCTGACCGCGGCGCGCATGACCGTTGCCTATACCCGATCGGGCGGCACCGACGTCAATCGGCTCGACGCCACCGGCGGCGTCGTCGTGACCAAGGGCGACGAACGCGCGTCGGGCAATGTCGCCATCTATGATCTCGACCGGCGCCTGATCACGATGGTGGGCAATGTCGAACTGCGCCAGCGCGGTAACAACCTGCGCGGCGGGCGCATGGTGATCGATCTCAACAGCGGCCGCGCGACGGTCGACGGGCGCGGCGCGGCGCGCGGACCCGACGGGAATCCGGTGCAGGGCGGTACCGGCGGGCGCGTAACGGGTACCTTCACGGTACCGGAAAGAAAGCAGTAACCAAGCGCTTTTACGCGACTGCAACCATAGCTCATCACCTTGGGCGACGGGACCAGAACCACTAGCGGTGCCGGGGGGCGACGCTGCTTTATGAAAGCGAACCCCCATGCGCTTCTCCCCCCTTGTTCCGCCGCGACGCCCGGCATTCGGCCGTCGGCAGGAGCCGCCCGAGCCGGTGGTGACCGGCCCCACGAACGAAGAACGCCGGTTGATCGACCGCATCATGCGCCACGCGGGATATCGCGAATCGCGCTGATGCGTTGATCTGGGCCGCGGTGCTTGGCGCGGAGGCATCGCGCGCCTACATGGGGCGCGCATGCCGCCCGACACCGCCACCTCCGCCGACGCCAGCCGCGAACCGCCCATCCTGGCGACGCTGCGGCGATTCCTGCCCTATCTCTGGCCGGCGGGGCAGCGCGAGGCCAAGCTGCGCATCATATTGGCGGGGCTCATCGTGCTCGCGTCGAAGGGCGTGCAGCTGTCGATGGGCTTCCTCTATGGTGCCGCGATCGACCGCATGGCGCCGGGGATGGCGGAAGGCGTCGCGCTCGCGATCGGGCTGGTGCTCGCTTACGCCGGCGCGCGCTTTGCCGGGGTGTTGTTCGACAACCTCCGCAACGTCGTCTTCGAACGCGTTGGGCAGGATGCAACGCGCGAACTCGCGATTACGACCTTCAGCCACCTGCATGCGCTGAGCCTGCGCTTCCACCTCGCGCGGCGGACGGGCGAGGTGACCAAGGTGATCGAGCGCGGCACCAAGAGCATCGACACGATGCTCTATTTCCTGCTGTTCAACATCGCGCCGACGGTGATCGAACTCGCGGCGGTGCTGATCATCTTCTGGACCAAGTTCAGTTTCGGCCTCGCGAGCGCAACCGCGCTGATGGTCGTCGTCTATATCATCTTCACGCGCAAGGTGACCGACTGGCGCAACGCGCTGCGCACGCGGATGAACGACCTCGACACGCTGACGATCGGGCGCAGCGTCGACAGCCTGCTCAATTACGAAACGGTCAAATATTTCGGCGCCGAAGAGCGCGAGGAAGCGCGCTATCGCGACGTCGCCGACCAATATGCCAAGGCTGCGGTCAAGAGCGAGAACAGCCTCGCCTGGCTCAATATCGGCCAGAGCCTCGTCACCAACGCCGCGCTCGCAGGCGCGATGGCCTACACCGTGTGGGGCTGGTCGACCGGCGAATATAAGGTCGGCGACGTCGTGCTCGTGAACACTTTGCTCGCGCAGCTTTTCCGCCCGCTCGACATGCTCGGCATGGTCTATCGCGTGATCCGCCAGGGGCTGATCGACATGGAGGCGATGTTCCGCCTGATCGATACGCCGCCCGAGATATCCGACGCACGGGATGCATGGCCGCTCGTCGTGAACGGCGGCGCCGTGGCGTTCGAGAATGTCGTTTTCGGTTACGAACCCGACCGCACGATCCTGAACGG
>JAFAED010000173.1 GCA_023424275.1 Pseudomonadota bacterium
TGTCGCCGGGCTTGAACGGATTGTTCGCGATGTTGAGCGTGCGGACGTCGAGGTCGCCGTTGCCGCGACCGCTGGCAAGCGCGGGCAGGCCGTCACGCGCGCGGCGGACGGGGACGATATTGTCGACGTCGGTCAGCAGCAGCACTTGCGATACCGACGGACCCGCACCCAGCACGCGGCCGATCAGCCCGTCGGCACCGCGCACCGGCTGGCCCGCGGCGACGCCGAGGTTGCGCCCGATGCTCAGCAGCGCGATGCGCTTGCTGCTCGTCGAGGTCGAGGTCAGCAGATAACCGTTGGCGAGCGCGGTCTTGTCGGTTTCCTGCAGCTTGAGCAGGGCTTTCAGCTGGCGGTTCTCTTCCTGCAGCGAGCTGGTCGCGACGAGTTCGCGCCGCGTGTCGGCCAGTTCCTTGCGGAGCCGCCGGTTCTGCGTGCCCGCGCGGACATAGGCGCCGACCGTATCGTCGATGCCCGAAATCGACCCGATGACGGACCGCGTCCCCCGCGCGATGGGCGCGGTGACTTCCTGGCTTGCCAGCCGAAGCTGGGCAAAGCCCACGGGATCAACGACCGAAAGGATCGCGAGCAACAGCCCGGCCACTGCCCCGGTCACCGCAATGACATAGGCAACGAACAGGCTGTACTGCGCCTTTCGGGATTGCCCCGGACGTCGATGTGCCGGGCGGACCATGGTTAAACGCTACCGTCCGATCAGGCTTGCTGGAGCACGCCGCGGAAAGCGGGGTCTTCCATCGCACGGCCGGTGCCGATCGCGACGCAGGTCAGCGGGTCTTCGGCCACCGTGACCGGCAGGCCGGTCGCATCGCGCAGCAGTTCGTCGAGTTCGGCGATCAGCGCGCCGCCACCCGTCAGCACGATGCCCTGGTCGACGATGTCGGCCGCGAGTTCGGGCGCGGTGTTTTCCAGCGCGATGCGCACGCCTTCGACGATCGTGCCGATCGGTTCGGACAGCGCTTCGGCGATCTGCGCCTGGTTGATCGAGATTTCCTTGGGAACGCCGTTGACGAGGTCGCGGCCCTTGATGTGGATCGTCAGGCCGGTGCCGTCGGCGGGAACGCGCGCGATACCGAAATCCTTCTTGATCCGCTCGGCGGTCGCTTCGCCGATCAGCAGATTATGGTGTCGGCGGACATAGGAGACGATCGCTTCGTCCATCTTGTCGCCGCCGGCGCGGACCGAGGTGGTGTAGGCGAGGCCGCGGAGCGACAGCACCGCGACTTCGGTCGTGCCGCCGCCGATGTCGACGACCATCGAACCGATTGGTTCGGTCACGGGCATGTCGGCGCCGATCGCGGCGGCCATCGGTTCCTCGATCAGCCACACTTCGCTGGCGCCGGCGTTCGATGCGGCGTCGCGGATCGCGCGGCGTTCGACGCTGGTCGATCCCGAGGGGACGCAGATCACGATCTCCGGGCTGCGGAATGCGTTGGGCTTGCCGCCGTGCACCTTGGTGATGAAGTGCTTGATCATCTGTTCGGCAACATCGATGTCGGCGATGACGCCGTCGCGCAGCGGGCGGATCGCCTCGATGCTGTCGGGGGTCTTGCCCATCATCAGCTTCGCGTCGTCACCGACCGCCTTGACCCGCTTGATCCCGTTCAGCGTCTCGACCGCAACGACCGAAGGCTCGTTCAGCACGATCCCCTTGCCGCGCACGTACACGACGGTGTTCGCGGTGCCGAGGTCGATAGCCATGTCTTGGGAATTGAATTTGAACCAGCGGGAAAAGAAGGACATCGATTACTGCTTCCTGTCATCGACAGCGCGGCGTTCGAACGGACCGCACCACCGTCGTCAAAATTGCTCGTTCCCGTGCCGCTGGCAGGACCAAATCTGGGGGAGATTCCGGCTCGGCCGGGGTCGGCTGGCTGGACAGGAAGATCAGGCTGTGCGGGTGGGTCGCGATTTGCGTTCGACTGCGCTAGGAGAGGCCCCATGTCAATACGTCGCCTGCCGGAAAAGCTCGTAAATCGGATCGCAGCCGGTGAAGTGGTTGAAAGACCCGCCGCAGCGCTCAAGGAACTGGTTGAAAACGCCATCGACGCCGGTGCGACTCGCATTTCGGTGCGAATCGCCGAGGGCGGCATTTTGCGGCTGGAGGTCGAGGACGACGGATGCGGGATGACCGCCGCCGACATGGCGCTCGCGCTCGAACGCCACGCGACCTCGAAACTGCCTGACGACGCGATCGAGGATGTGACGACACTGGGCTTTCGCGGCGAGGCGCTGCCGTCGATCGCCAGCGTTGCGCGGCTGACGCTCGAAAGCCGCGTCGCGGGCGGCGACGGCTGGAAGCGCGTTGTCGACAATGGCGCGGTGGTCGCAGAAGGGCCGGCGGCGCTGGCGAAGGGCACGCGCGTCATGGTCGAGGACCTGTTCGCGCGCGTCCCCGCCCGCCGCAAGTTCCTGCGCAGCGGACGCAGCGAATATGCCGCCTGCCTCGACGTCGTACGGCGGCTCGCGATGGCGCGCCCCGATATCGGCTTTATCGTCGAACATGACGGACGCCGCGTGCTCGACGTGCAGGGCGGACAGGATCAGCTTACGCGCGTCGCGGCGCTGACCCAGCGCGACCTCGCCGCGAACAGCATCGGCGTCGATATCGATCGCGGCGAGGTGCATCTGGGCGGGGTGATCAGCCTGCCGACCTACAATCGCGGGATCGCCGACCATCAATATCTGTTCGTCAACGGTCGCCCGGTGAAGGACCGGCTGCTCGTCGGCGCGCTGCGCGGCGCCTATGCCGACCTGCTCGCGCGCGATCGCCATCCCGTCGTCGCGCTGTTCCTCGACGTGCCGACGAGCGAGGTCGATGTGAACGTCCACCCGGCAAAGACCGAGGTGCGCTTCCGCGATCCGCAGCTTGTGCGCGGGATGATCGTCGGCGGCCTCCGCCGCGCGCTCGACGAGCATGGGTTCCGCAGCGTCCAGCGTCCCGCCGAGGCGGCGCTCGCGGCTTGGCAGCAGGAACCCGTCGCGCCGCAGCCGCCGGCGCCCACCTTGTTTGCGTCGCATCTGCCCTATCCGCACGCACCCGCGACGCACCTGTTCGGCGCCGATGGCGACGCCGCCACGACGGCCTTGCTGCGCGACCGTCTCGTCGATTTCACGCCGCCGCGCGATGCGCGGTCGCCCGATACCCTGCCGATGGGGCGCGCCGAACCCGCGACCGCGCCGGTGCCGGAGGCCGAGGCGCATCCGCTCGGCATCGCGCGGGGCCAGATCGCGAAAACCTATATCGTCGCGGAGGCGGAAGACGGGCTCGTCATCGTCGACCAGCATGCCGCGCACGAACGGCTCGTTCTCGAACAGCTTCGCCGCGGGATGAGCGGGCAGGCGGTGCCGTCGCAGGGCCTGCTGCTCCCCGAAGTCGTCGAACTCGATGAACCTGCTTGCGACCGGCTCGAAGCCGCCGCGCCGCAGCTCGCCGCGCTCGGCGTGGAGATCGAACGCTTCGGCCCCGCCGCGGTGATGGTGCGCGCGACCCCGGCGATGCTGGGTGCCATCAACTGTCAGAAACTCGTCACCGACATCGCCGACGATCTTGCTGGCTATGACGCCGCGCTGGGTCTCAGCGAACGGCTCGAACTGGTCGCCGCGACGATGGCGTGCCATGGGTCGGTGCGCGCGGGGCGCACGCTCAGCGTCGCCGAAATGAACGCGCTGCTGCGGACGATGGAAGTCACGCCGCACAGCGGCCAGTGCAATCACGGCCGGCCGACGTGGGTCAAACTCGCGATGGACGATGTCGAGAAATTGTTCGGGAGGAAATAGGATGAAGCTTCGGATTGCCGCCATTTCTCTGACAATATTGTCGCCTGCGGCGGTTTTTGCCGCGCCGGCCGAGACGCCCGCTGCGGCCTGTCCGGCCGCTCCGGTCCTGCCGCCCGAACTTGCCGGCTGGTCGCGCGATGCGGCGGGCAAGACGATCTATGCCTATGGCGACGACCTCGGCGACGACTGGTTGCCGCTCGGCGCCGCGCGGACCGAACTGCCGCTGCACCGGTTCGAAAGCCTGCGCTACGGCGTTGCGCCCGAGCGCAAGCCCGACGTCCATAAATTCGGTGGCACGATCCCGATCGATGTGAAAAGGGACGGGCGGCTGATCGTTGCGCTCGATGCAGGCGCATGGATCGATCTCGTTCGGGACGGCGCTGTGGTGGCCTCGGCGACGCACGGCCACGGCCCCGCCTGCTCGGGTATCCGCAAGATGGTCGAATTCGACGTGACGCAGGGGCGCTACCAGCTCCAGATCGTCAATGCGCCGACCGCCTCGATCCACGCGATGGCGGTGCTGCGCGACTGATCAGGGCAGGAATCCCGGGACCACTTCAGGCCATCTTGATCCCGGCGACATCGCGTTCGACGACCCCCGTGGCGCGCTTCGACAGCGTGTTCGTCGGCGTCGTGACCTTGTCGACGACCATGAAATGCGTCTGCCAGGCGTCGCG
Organism: Pseudomonadota bacterium; assembly: GCA_023424275.1. Lineage (GTDB taxonomy): Bacteria > Pseudomonadota > Alphaproteobacteria > Sphingomonadales > Sphingomonadaceae > Sphingopyxis. The sequence continues at coordinate 4,473 of JAFAED010000173.1, forward strand.
ATTGACGTCGCACACGACATAACCGCGCTGGTCGTTCGCGAATTTGAGTTCGGGGTTCAGTTTCAGGAAGGTTTCGGTGCCGTTGCGCTGGTCGCTGCCGTCGCCGCCGCTCGAAATCGACGTCGCGACGAACTCCGCGCCGACGACCTTGTCCTTCAGGACCAGATCGCCGCAGAAATTCTGGTGCTCGTCGCCGGTCAGCACGACATTGTTTTTCAGCCCCGCCATGCGCGACAGGATACGCTCGCGCGGCGCTTCATAGCCCGCCCAGCTATCGAGGTTCAGGATCTTCTTCGGCTCGTCATCCTTCCGCCGCCGGTCGAGCGACATCATCGTGACCTGCTGCGCAAAGGCGTTCCAGGTGGCGCCGCCCTTGGCGAGGTTGCGGCCCAGCCATTCTTCCTGCGCCTTGCCCAATACCTGCGCATTCTTGTCAAAGACGCCGGGGCAGGCGGGCTTGAAGCCGTCGTCGCACGGCTGGTCGCCGCGATATTGCCGCGTGTCGAGCAATTGCATCGCCATCAGGTCGCCCCAGCGAAACTCGCGGTTCATCGCGACCATGCCGCCGCGCGGCAACAGCGCCTTGCGCACGGGCATATGTTCGTACCACGCCTGCATCGCCGCCTGCTTCTTCAGCATGAAGACTTCGGGCGGTGCGGCGTCGGGGTCGTTGACGTCGAGCCCCAGTTTCCAATTGTCGATGTCCGAAACCCAATCGTTACGGATTTCATGATCGTCGAAACTCGACAGGAAGGCGTGGACCGACCGCGCCGCCTGCAAATCGATATCGCCGAGTTGCTGCGAATAGGCGGCACGGAAATCGTCGAGGTCGACCAGCGCGCGGAAGGCATGTTTGCGTACCGGGCGCGTCGGCAACCCGGTGTTGAACAGATATTCCTCGCTATATTCATAGATGAAGTCGCCATAATGATAGACGAAGGCGAGGTCTTCGCGCGCGAGGTGGCGATAGGCGCCAAAGAAACCCGCCTCGAAATGCTGGCATCCCGCGACGCCGAATTTCAGCGCATCGGCCCTGGCGCCCGGGGCGGGCAGGGTGCGCGCACGTCCGCGCAGGCTGCGCTCGCCGCCTGCGGTGAAGCGGTAATAATAGGGGCGATCGGGCTGGAGCCCCGCAACCTCGACATGCACGCTGTGCGCGAGTTCGGGGCGCGCCAGCTCGGTGCCCTTGGCGACGACATCGCGAAAGCCGCTGTCGCTCGCGACCTCCCAGTCGACCGGCACATTGGTCAGCGGCATGCCGCCGTGGCGCTCCATCGGCTCCGGGGCGAGGCGCGTCCAGATGACGAAGCCGTCGCTCGCCGGATCGCCCGCCGCGACGCCCAGCTTGAACGGAAAATCGCGCAAGATGCCCTGTGCGCGGACGATGGCGGGCGCGGCTAGGCCGGCGAGGGTCGCCCCGGCAAGGAAATGACGGCGATTATACATGATGGGCTCCGAAGGGCAGGAAATTGCGACTCAGCGCCAGCGGCATAGCCCAGCCGGGCCCTTATGCCCATGCGCCGTAACGCCGATTGCGACTTGTCAGCTTTTGCCGGTTCTGGAACAAGTTACGCCGGGCAAATGGGGGGAATATCATGAAGCTATCCAATTGGGGCAGCGCGCTGGCGGTTGGCGCCGCGCTTGTCATTGCGGCTCCGGCATCGGTCGTGCATGCGGCGGCCGGCGCGCCGACCGCCGCACTGGCGCAGGACGATGTCGCCGCGAAGCAGCGCGCCGCGACCGAGAAGCTGCTGGCGTCGCTCGACCGCCAGACCGGGACGATCCCGATCCAGGCCGCGAAGGCCGACCTCGTGCTCGGCGACAAATATTATTTCGTCGGCCCCGAACAGTCGCGCACCATCCTCGTCGACATCTGGCGCAATCCGCCGGCATCGGCGAACGGCGTGCTCGGCATGGTGTTTCCCAAGGGCAAGAGCTTCGTCGACGATACATGGTCGGCGGTGATCACGTTCGAGGCGACGGGTTATGTCTCCGACGACGATGCGAAGACGATCGACTATAACCAGATGCTCGCCGACATGCGTGCGAGCGACGAGGCGCAGGCGCCGGATATCCGGGCGCAGGGCTATCCGGCGGGCATCCTCCAGCGCTGGGCGCAGCAGCCGACCTATGACGCGGCGAGGCATTCGCTCGTCTGGGCGCGCGATATCAAGTTCGACGACATGCCCGAGGATTCGCTGAATTACGACATTCGCCTGCTCGGCCGCGAAGGCGTGCTCAGCATGAACATCCTCGCCAGCATCAGCCAGCTCGACGAAGTGCGCGAGGCGGCAAAGACCTTTGCCAGCGTCGGCACCTTCCGCACCGGCGCGCGCTATGCCGATTTCAATGCGGCCACCGACAAGAAGGCCGAATATGGCTTGGCCGGGCTGGTCGCCGCGGGCGGCGCGGCGGCGGTGGCAAAGAAGGTCGGGCTGCTCGCGATCCTCGCCAAATTCGGCAAATTCATCTTTATCGGGATCGTCGCGCTTTTCGCGATGTTCCGCAACGCGATCGGCGGTCTGTTCGGGCGCAAGCCGGCGCTCGAGGCGTCCGAATGGGAAAATCCGGAAACGCGGGCGGAAAATTCCGACGACGATCCGAAGGCCGGCTGACGCACGGGCGCGCGCGTCAGAACCAGAAACGGACGCCCGCGACAAAGGCGGGGCGCGAGCGATCGTCGCCCGCCGCGCGCGCGATCCGCGCGGTCTTGCCCAGCTTTCGTTCCCAGGCGACGCCGATATAGGGCGCAAATTCGCGCGCGATTTCATAGCGGAGCCGCAGGCCCAGCTCGATGTCCGACACGCCGCTGCCGATGCCGCGTTCGGGCACGTCCTGAAACGCGGCTTCGATTTCGGCCATCGGCTGCACGATCAGGCGCTGGGTGATCCGCTGGTCGTAACTGGCTTCGAAACGCGCGGTGACGTCGCCCTTGTGCGACAGGAACAGCGCGCCCTCGATATCGAACCAGTATGGCGCAAGGCCTTCGAAGCCGAGAACGGCATGCGTCGGTGACGCGCCGGGCCCGATATCCTGCCGGACACCCGCCTGTATGTCGAAATAGGGGCCGATCGCGCGGCTCCACAGCGCCTGCACCTCGGCCTGGTCCAGCGCACCACCGAAATCGCCTTCGCCCTCGCTCTTGACCACCAGCTTGTCGATGTCGCCGCCGAACCGCGCTTCGGCATCCCAGGCATAGCTTTCCTCGCCGCCGCCGAGCCGGACCTCGGCCTGGTCGATCATGACCTGCGCGATCGTGCCGCCGCCATGTTCGGCATAAAGCCGCGCGCGCGCCGCCGCCATCGCGTCGGCACCGAAGATCGCATCTGCGGCACCGACGCGGGGCGCGGGCGGGGGAGGGGCGTTGCCCGCGCCGGGGGGTGGTGTCTCGGAAAGCGTGCAATGGCCCATCGCGGCATGCTCGGGCGCGCAGGCCGGGGGCGGAGGTGCAGGCGGCGGTGCCGGATCGGGCATCGCACAATGTCCCATCGCGGCATGCTCGGGCGAGCAGGCCGGCGCCGGTGGAGGCGGCGGCGGCTTTGGCGCAGGCGCAGGCGGCATCGTGCAATGCCCCATCGCCGCATGTTCGGCGGTGCAGGCGGGCGCGGGCGGCGGCGCGTCATGGCCCTGATGCTGCGCGGCGGCGAGCAGAAGCGCGTACAGGCTCATGCGGCTTCTCCCGCCGGGCGCACGGTCACCACCTGCATCATGCCTGCATGCATGTGATAGAGAAGATGACAGTGGAACGCCCAGTCGCCCGGCGCATCGGCGGTCAGGTCGAAACTCACCTTGCCGCCGGGCTGGACATTGACCGTGTGCTTGCGCGGCGCATGGTCGCCCTTGCCGGTGACGAGTTCGAAGAAATGGCCGTGCAGGTGGATGGGGTGCGTCATCATCGTGTCGTTGACCAGCGTCACGCGGACCCGTTCGCCCAGCGTGAAGGGGATGGGCGCCTTGACCTCGTTCATCTTCACCCCGTCGAACGCCCACATATAGCGCTCCATATTGCCGGTAAGGTGGATCTGCATCTGGCGCGACGGCACGCGCGTGTCGGGGTTGCGGTCGAGCGCGACGAGGTCGCGATAGGTCAGCACGTCGGGCTCGCCGTCCAGCCCCTGTCCGGGGTCGCCGGTGCGATCGACCGGCATCGGCGCGATGCTCTGCACCGTCGGCGTGTCCTTGACCGCAGGGGCCAGATCCATGTCGCGCATGCTGTGCTTCATGGCGCCGCCGCCATGGCCCATTGCGCCATGATCCATCGCGCCCATGCCCATGTCCTGCATCGTCGCGAGCGGGCGGGCGCGCAGCGGAGGGACCGGCGCGGCCATCCCGGCACGCGGCGCCAGCGTGGCGCGCGCCATGCCCGACCGGTCCGAACTTTCGGCGATCAGCGAATAGGCCCGATCGTCCGGGGTCACGACGACGTCATAGGTTTCGGCGACCGCGATCTGGAACTCGCCGACGCTGACCGGACGGACGTTCAGGCCGTCGGCCTGCACGACGCTCATCTTCAGCCCCGGGATGCGCACGTTGAACGTCGTCATCGCCGATGCGTTGATGATGCGCAGCCGGACGCGCTCGCCGGGTCGGAACAGCCCCGTCCAATTGTCCTGCGGCCCCAGCCCGTTGACCAGATAGCTATAGGTCGCGCCGGTGACGTCGCTGATG
>JAFAED010000292.1 GCA_023424275.1 Pseudomonadota bacterium
ACCGACACCGACACCGACACCGACACGGACACCGACGCGCAAAGCCGCTTCGGGGCCGGCGCCGTCACTGGCGCCAGCCCCACCGCCGATGAAGTCCGTTCAGGCCCGCAGGTCCAAAAAGCGCGGACGTCGCGTGGCGGCTCCTATCGAGCAAGGCGCGGCGACGCCTCGCGCATCGCTTTATGACGAGGTCACCGCGCGCATCGTCGCCGAGCTGGAAGCCGGGCGCGTGCCATGGGTCCAGCCATGGGATGCCGCCGCGTTTCCGCCGGGACTGCCCCGCAATGCGGACAGCGGGCGGAGCTATTCGGGGATCAACATCCTGATCCTCTGGAGCGAGGCGGCGGCGCGCGGCTTTGCCGCGCAGCGCTGGCTGACTTTCTGTCAAGCACTTGGCGCGGGCGGCGCAGTGCGCCGGGGCGAAAAGGGCACGACGATCTTCTATGCCGCGCGCTTCACGCCCAAAGGCGGCGATGGAGACGGCGGCGGCAACGCCAACGGCAACGCACCGCATGCAACGGGCGCACCGCGCACTGCGAGCACCGGCAATATCGGGGGCGACATTGGCGGCGACGCGCGGGGCGGGGACGCGCGCGCGATTCCGTTTCTCAAGCGATTTACCGTCTTCAACGTCGATCAGTGCGAAGGTCTGCCGCCGCGCTGCCTGCTGACCGACACGCCGCTGCCGCCGCGCGAGACCGTGCCCATCGCCGAGGCGCTGATCTCTGGGAGCGGCGCCGACTTCCGCATCGGCGGCCATGAAGCCTATTACTCCCCCTCGCACGATTTCGTCGCGGTGCCGCCGCAACAGATGTTCCGCAGCCAGATCGACTATTATCGCACCGCGCTGCATGAACTCGGCCACTGGACCGGTCACCCAACGCGGCTGGACCGCGACCAGTCGGGACCCTTCGCGAGCGCCGCCTATGGCCGCGAGGAACTTTGCGCCGAACTCGCGAGCGCCTTCATCTGCGCCGCGCTCGGCATCAAGCCGACCGTCCGCCACGCCGATTATATCGGCGCGTGGCTCGCGATCTTGCGCGCCGACACGCGCGCGATTTTCAAGGCCGCGAGCCTCGCAAGCAAGGCAGCGGACTATCTCTTGGCTTTTGCGCCCGACGCGGCGCGCGCCGCGCGCGGCGTGGATACGGCGGGGGAGGGGCAATGATCCTCGTTCCCCACAGCCTTGCCTTCGCGCTCCACGCCAATGGCCTGACGGGCCGCATCCACGCCGCGCAGGATAGGCACTTCGACCCGTGGCCCGTCATCAAATTCTTCAATCCGGTGGGCGCCGCGACATGGATCGCGACCGAACTCGACGAGGATGGCGACACGCTGTTCGGCCTCGCCGACCTCGGCTTCGGATGCCCCGAACTTGGCTGCTTTTCGCTGCGCGAAATCAAGGCGGTGCGGCTCCCCTTCGGCCTCGCCATCGAGCGCGATGCGCATTTCGACCCGCTCGCGCCGCTTTCGGTCTGGACCGAAGCCGCGCAGCGGCTGGGTTCAATTCTGTACGCCGAAGCGGCGCTGCGGCGCCGCAAATCCGACCGGCTTCTGCCCGAACCCGACCCTTGCCCGGAAGCGGGCGAAAAGGGCGAGGGCGGCTGACGCGGCGGCGCGTTTTCGCCGTCATTTAAGCCGGTTCCGTCCCACTAGCCCCCAAGACGGAACCGGCGCTCACAAGGAGCAAGTGCCATGAAACTCGATTTTATCGATCTCGACAAGCTGTCGATTGCCAAGACCAATATGCGCGGCAAGGGCAAGGACCCTGACGTCGCCGATATTCTGCCGAGCGTCCGCGCGCGCGGTATTCTCGTGCCGCTCCTCGTGCGCCCCAACTGTTCGGCCGGGCATTTCGAGATCGTCGCCGGGCGCCGCCGCTTCACGGCGGTGAATGCCGTCGCGCGCGAAGGCGGGACGGTGAAGCCGCTGCCCTGCGCTATCCTCGACGACGCCGACGACGCCGCCGCGATCGAAGCCTCGATGCTGGAAAATCTGGCGCGCGTGAAACCCGACGAGGTCAGTCAATGGGAAGCATTCGGCGCGCTGGTGAAGGCGGGCCGCAATATCGAAGAGATCGCCGATATCTTCGGCTTCGAAGTCGCGGCGGTGAAACGCATTCTCGCGCTCGGCGCGCTGCTCCCGCGCATCCGCACCCTCTATCGCGGCGGCGAAATTGACGCCGCAACCGTGCGGCATCTGACCCTCGCCTCGAAAAGCCAGCAAACCGCATGGCTTGCGCTTCGCGATGACAAAGACGCCTATTTGCCCACCGGCCATCAACTCAAATCATGGTTGTTCGGCGGCAGCGCGATTGCTGTAAAACATGCGTTGTTCGACGCCGAGGCGAGCGGCGTCGCGATTGTCTCGGACCTGTTCGGCGAGGACCGCTTCTTCGCCGACAGCGATGCTTTCTGGGCCGCGCAGATGGTCGGGATCGAGGCGCGCAAGGCCGCCTATATCGCTGCCGGATGGAGCGATGTCGCGGTGCTCGCGCGCGGCGAGTGGTTCCGGTCGTGGGACTATGCCCATGCCTCGAAACGGAAGGGCGGGCGCGTCTATGTCGAAGTGCGCGACAGCGGCGAGGTGACCTTCCACGAAGGGTTTCTTACCACCAAGGAAGCGGCGCGCGGCGCGAACGCGCATGGACCCTGCGACGATGTCAAACCGGTCCGACCCGAGGTCACGTCCGCGATGAACGCCTATATCGACCTACACCGCCACGCCGCCGTTCGCGCCGAACTTTTGTGTCATGGCGGCATCGCACTGCGAGCGATGGCCGCGCACATCATCGCAGGCGCGGACCATTATCGCGTCGATGTCGAGAGCCAGCGCGCGCCGAAGGAGGATATTGCCGAGAGCGTCGAAACCTGCGACGCCGAGGTTGTCTTCGACGCGCAGCGGCGCGCGGTTCTTGGCGTTCTCCGCTTCGATCCCGAAGCGCCGACCGTGACCGGGTCGGGCTACAACCGGCCCGGCTTTGCCAGCGTGTTCGCGCGTCTGCTCGAACTCCCCGACCCGGCGGTAATGGAAGTCGTCGCGGTCGTCATGGGCGAGACATTGCAGGCGGGAAGCCTCGCGGTCGAAGCGATCGGACTCCATCTTGGCACCGATATGCGCAGGCACTGGCACGCCGACACCGCCTTCTTCGATCAGCTTCGCGACCGCGAGCTGCTGCTCGCCATCGTCGGCGAAGTGGCGGGCGCCGAGGTCGCGACTGCGAATGAAAAAGAGAAGGCGAAGGCTCTGAAAGCGATTATCGCCGATCATCTGGACGGCACGAACGGGCGCGCGCAGGTCGCACCCTGGGTCCCCCGATGGATGGCGTTCCCGCCTGCGGCCTATACGGCGCGAGGCGGGGTTGGCAGCGTCCGGGGGCATGCACGCTGGGGCGCCGATCTTGAAGCAATGGTCGATGCCGAAGTGGCGGATAGCGGTCCTGCCGACGTGGATATGGATATCGATGGGGACGGGGGTCCCGGCGCCGAGGTCGAGGCCCCGCCGCTCGCGGCATGAGGCGAGGGCGGGCGGTTTGCCGCCCGCCCTTCATCCGCCCGTTTCATTACCCTGATCGCGGCCATCGCGCCGTCCTTCGCCGCGCTGCGGCTCGGGACGGCGCGATGGTGTTTTGCCCTGCGCGCGCCGCGACCGCGAGCGGCCTCGGCGCGCGAGAAAAGAAGAAAAAAGGCGGCGCGCGAGGGTCTCGCGCGCCGCCAAGTCGATGATCTTCATCATCGCCCCCACAGATGATGGGAAGCTGCGGGTCGCTGCGGCTTCCGGTCGGCAGAAGATGCCGTCGGGCGTTCCCTGCCGCCGCGCGGATGATTTGCATAGGCTCAAAACGCGAAACCACGCCGGGTTGTCGAATGATGCATCGGTGGCCGCTCAGGGCGTGCGGCGAACGCGTCCGAAGCCGTGCTTGCGAATATGGGGCGGTGCGGCTTTCCCCTCCCACCGCCCCGACGACAGGCGCATCGATGATGCATCGCCGCCAACCGGCGTTGCGGGGCTGGGTCGCAACCGGCCGCGCTCCGATGGTTGGTCCCCCGTCCTTATCGCGCTTTCCCGTGCCGACGAAGCGGCAAGTCACGACGCGATCGATGGGCATCATCGTGCGACAATCACCCTTGCTTTCGTTACTGTCGCAGCCTGGCCGCGCGCGGAGCGTCTGCGGCGATATCGGGCCGTTCGTCGTGCCAGATTTCGCTTAGCTGAGCCTGGTTCCCGGACAACGCGGCGGCGCTTCGACAGAGGCCGAGCAGAGCCCGATCGATCCTTGCTGCCGTTCGGATATCGCTGGCCTTTCGTCTCCTTCAGTCTCCACAGGACCATGTCCCGGCGCCGGGCGAGTGACCTGGACCGGCGCGGCGCCCCCCGAAACCATCGGCGGACGATTATTTCCCCGCGCGTGTGCCACGCGCTCCTCGCGCCCGCTTCGCTTCAAATAATCGCCCGCCTCAAGTCCTCCG
>JAFAED010000295.1 GCA_023424275.1 Pseudomonadota bacterium
GACCGGTCCCAGCCGCTCGCCATTCTGCGTCACCTGCGCCTCGCGCAGGATATAGAACCAGAGCGGCGTGCGGTCGTCGAAGCCATGCGGCTTGAGGTCGGACAGGTCTCCCTTCGACAGTTCGGGCAGCTTCATCGCGCGCGCCACGCGCTGTCCCGACGGCAGCGAGAAGGTGAGGTGGCGGAGTAGGTTGCGCTGCGCGAGCGACGCCGGGTTCGACTTCGGATCGGGGTTGGGCACCACCGATCCCGGCAGGCGGAACAAGGATGTCGACAGCGTCGTGTCGATCTTCTTGTTCGGTTTCACATTGCCGTCGCTGAAATCGAAGAAGGTCGGCCAGTCGATGAAGCGCCGCGGTGCGCGGCAACCGCCCGACAGATCGTCGGGGTCGTTCGGGTCCGACGGCGTCGGGGTAAAGATCATCGCGAAGAAGGGATTGCCGCCGTTGCCGGTGAAATTGGCGCGGTACGACGGCCGCACCTGGCTGTGTCCGAAACGATAGGCCGCGACCGAAAATTCGACCGGGATATAGGGCTCATTGTGCCAGCTGTAATATTTGCGTCCGTTCGTCAGCACATCGTCGACCACCGCGTCGCCGCACGTCTTGCGCAGGAATTCATGGACGATGATCCACTGATAATGCCAGCGCACGATCCGCTGCGCCTCTGCGAAAATCTCGTCCGAAACGGTCAGCTTGATCTTGGTCTTCACATAGTCGACGACCTCGTTGTGAAACTTCAGGAAGGCGACCTGAAGTTGGCTGATGATCAGATTCTCGTCGTCGCGCGGGTCGCCGATCAGTGCGACCTTCTGGCTGTTGCGCGGCACGTCGAACTTGTTCGCGGTGCCGGTGGGTTCGAGCAGGAACTTGCCGCCCTTGCCGCCTCCCGTGTCATAGAGGTGCGGACTGCCGCCCGGCCCCGCGCCATAGACATTGTCGAGGCCGAGGCTGGGGGTCCGGAAATTGGCGATCTGTTCGGGATCGACCTGCCGCTCGAGGCTCGACGTGGGGTCGAAGGTCATGTCGTGATCGAGGAACTGGCCGAGGAACGTAAAACCTGCGGTCAGCGTCGGATTGTCGCTGTTCTTCGCCGACAGCGCCGGGTTGGTGATCAGCTCGGCGGGCGTCTTGGTCAGATTGTCCTTGGCATCCATGATGCCCCCGACCTTGCCGATCTCCATCAGCGCGGCGCGGACATCGGGGGTGTCGGCGGCAAAAGGCGGCAGTTCGCCAAACATGCGGCCAAAGCGGCCAGCGTCGGAATATTTGGAACGTGGCGGGACGATGTCGCGCGGATATACGCCGTGACGAGGCATGGCAGTCTCTCCTCAAGGGTTATGGTTATGGAGTCGGGACGATCCACCCACGAGGAGGGCTGGCATCCGCTGTTATAGGGACGACACCTGCCACCACCCTGCACCCGGTTGGTGCACAGGCCCAAGATTTTAGGTGGCTAATTGGCCGTTAACATGCCCGTACGCCGCGAAAGCGCGGTAGGCCGAACGTCTATTCGGCTTCGGTGCTGAGTCCGAGTTCGGGGATGCCGATCGAGCGCCGCCCGCCGAAATCGGCGCGCACGACGATCACGCCCTGCTTTTCCATATATTCGACCAGCCGGCGGATCCGCCCCGGCGACCGGCTGCCATAGGCGCGGCCCAGGATCTCGTCGTCGGGACAGGGCTCGCCCTCCATCGCGGCGCGCGCGATTTGTAGGAAAGGCGCGAACATGTCGTGCGGCAGCCGGTCGGCGACGGCGAGCATCTCACGCCATCGCGGCTCGGACGGATCGAACACCCCGCCCTTGGCGAGCGCGAAGCGGCGGCGGAAGGCGGCGAGGTCGAGCGGCACTTTCTTCAATTTCTGCATCCGGCAGCGCACCGAGAAATCCTGATAGAGAAAGGATTCGGGCTGGAACGCGCAGTCGGGGTCGGACAGCATCTCCTGCAGCGTCTCGATCACCACTGCATCGCTCTGCTCGGCTTCCTCGACCGCCTCGAGGATATCCAGCACGGGCGGTGCGTCCAGATCCTCGTGAAGCCCCTCGCTCGCCGCGATCCGCTCCATGACCTCGCTTGCCGCGACCGGCTCGGGTTCGGGCGCAAAAAAGCGGGGCTGGGCCGGTGCGTCCAATTCGGTGAACAGCATCGAGCGCATATCCTCGCCCCCCGCCGACGGCAGCGGCATCAGCCCGTGCGTCCCCATCCGCGTCGAGGTCTGCGTCGCGCCGATCCGCACCGACAGCGGCCGCCGCGAAATCGCGGGACCAAGCCCCAGGAAATGCCCGCGTTCGAGGTCGCGGATCGTCTCGGCCTGCCGCCGCTCCATACCGAGCAGGTCCGCGGCGCGCGCCATGTCGATGTCGAGGAAGGTACGCCCCATCAGGAAATTGCTCGCCTCGGCGGCGACATTCTTCGCGAGCTTCGCCAGCCGCTGCGTCGCGATTGCGCCGGCGAGGCCGCGCTTGCGGCCGCGGCACATCAGGTTCGTCATCGCGGACAGGCTGGCGCGGCGGACATTGTCGGCGACGTCGCCCGCGACGCTCGGCGCGAACATCTGCGCCTCGTCGACCACGACCAGCGCCGGAAACCAGTGCTCGCGCGGCGCATCGAACAGCGCGTTCAAAAACGCGGCGGCGCACGTCATCTGCGCCTCGATATCGAGCGATTCGAGGCTGAGGACGATCGAGGCGCGATGCTCGCGGATTCTTGCGCCCATCGCCGCGATCTCGCGCTCGTTATAATCGCCGCCGTTAATCACGACATGGCTGTACGCATCGGCGAGCGTGACGAAATCGCCCTCGGGATCGATCACGATCTGCTGCACCAGCGCGGCACTTTCCTCAAGGATACGGCGCAAAAGGTGCGACTTGCCCGATCCCGAATTGCCCTGCACGAGCAGGCGCGTCGCGAGCAGTTCCTGCACGTCGATGCGCACGTCCTGTCCCGTGCTGTCGGTTCCGATCTCGATGCTGGTCTTCACAGCCGCCGCCCTATCGGGGCGCTCGGGCAAAGACAACCGGGCCGGCCTCGGATCACCCGATTTTGCCGCGCGATCTTGCCAAGCCGCGCGAAGGCGCCAAAAGGACGCCATGGATTTCGACGATCAGCTCCGCCGCTATTTCGGCACCGCCGATATTGCGGCGATCCACCCCGAGGCGCATGCCGCGGGTACCGAGCGCATGCGCGTCGACTTCGGCCTCGAAACCAACCCCGGCCGCCGCTTCGCGCTGTGGGCGCTGATGTATATGCTGGGCGTCGCGCCCGACCTCGACGTCGCGTTCGAGGATGCGGCCGAGCGCGACGTCGCCCGCGACTTCATGGATATGGTCGACCGCGCGGGCGAGGGCTGACCCCCGCCCCGTTCAGTTCGCGGGCCGCGTCTCGTCGATCTTGTCGACCCATTCGGGATAGAAGCTCGGCTCGCGGGCCGACCAGCCCGGTGCCGTCGCGGCGGCTTCGCTGATCGATTGCAGGAGAAGCTTGCGCTTGTCGGGATGCAGGTGCGGCAGCGACGCCGCGGCGCAAAAGGCGCCGGGCAGCCAGGGCCGCGCATGCGCGCCGAGCAGCCGTTCGTAGAGGAAGCGATAGGGCGCAAAGGCGTGCAGCCGGTCCTGCCCGAGGTCGAAGGCCGACACCGCGATCAGCGGCGCCATGAAATGTTCGAGTGCGTCGAGCCCGCTGTCGTCGGGGATATGGTCGCGGATATCGTGCAGGCGCTGATAGACGCGCGCCTGGACGCGGATCGCGGTTTCCTCGACCATGTCGCGCGACCAGCGCGCGATCGCATCGTCGCGCTCGAGCCCGATATCGAGCGAGCGGCGGATATAGCGCTGCGTCGCGGCGGGAAAGCCCGCAAATTCCTTGATTTCCGATATCGACAGGTCGCCTGCTGCCGGTCCCGAACGCGTAACCATGGTCATGCTCCCGCACGGCGCCCGGGGAGCCATCCCCCCGGAGGCCTGCATCCGACAATCTGCCACCAAAAGGGTTAGTGGCAGGTTAACCATGACGTCGGCGATCGTTCAGCAAGCGGTGGGGCGTTGCGCGGCGTCGCGGCGAAGCCTAATCAGCGTGTCTTGAATCTGTAAGACACACGAGAGCCACCATGTCGCACGCACCGCAGCCGGTCATTTCCGCAACCGGCCTCTTCACCCCCGCCGAACGTATCTCCAACGAAGAACTTGTCGCCAGTTTTAACGCTTATGTTGCACTGCACAATATGGAAAATGCCGACGCCATCGCCGCGGGCGACGTGGCGGAACTGACCGAATCGAGCGTCGAATTTATCGAGAAAGCGAGCGGCATCGGGTCGCGCTTCGTCGTCGACAAGGCGGGTATCCTCGCCCCCGAACATATGGCGCCGCGCATCGACGCGCGGCCCAATGAAGAGATTTCGCTGCTCGCCGAGATCGGCGTCGCGGCGGCGAAGGACGCCCTTGCGCGCGCGGGGCGCGACGCGGCCGACGTCGACGCCGTGCTGTGCGCCGCGTCGAACATGCAGCGCCCCTATCCCGCGATGGCGGTCGAAATCCAGGACGCGCTCGGCATCGACGGCTTCGGTTTCGACATGAATGTTGCCTGCTCGTCGGCGACCTTCGGTATCCAGACCGCCGCCGATTATATCCGCGCGGGACATGCGAAGAGCGTGCTCGTCGTGAACCCCGAAATCTGTTCGGGGCATCTGAACTGGCGCGACCGCGACAGCCATTTCATCTTCGGCGACGTTGCGACCGCGATCCTCGTCGAGGACAAGGATATTGCGCCGGCGGGGCATTGGGACATTCTCGGCACCAAGCTGAAGACGCAGTTCAGCAACAATATCCGCAACAATTTCGGCTTCCTCAACCGCGGCCATGGCGGGATCGACCAGTCGGGACCGAAGAGCGACAAGCTTTTCGTCCAGGAAGGCCGCAAGGTGTTCAAGGAAGTCGTGCCGTGGGTCGCGAACCTGATCGTCGAGCAGATGGAACAACTGAAGCTCGAAGGCAGCGACATGCGCCGGCTGTGGCTGCATCAGGCGAACACCAATATGAACCGCCTGATCGCGCAGCGCGTGCTGGGGCATGAGGCGAGCGAGGACGAGAGCCCGACCGTGCTCGACACCTATGGCAATACGTCGAGCGCGGGGTCGATCATCGCCTTCCACCTCAATCATGAGGATATGACGGCGGGCGATACCGGGCTGATCTGCTCGTTCGGCGCGGGTTACAGCGCCGGAACCGTCTTCGTCCGCAAGACGTAGCCGTCGCCCCCCCGAAGGCAGGGGCCGCGGGGGGCGTCGCGCAAGGTGGCTAGCGGCCCCCGCTTTCGCGGGGGCGACGTTCACGGCACGAAAGTCGTGAACAAATAGATCGCGAACAGCATCAGGTGGATCACCCCCTGCAGCACGGTGGTGCGGCCGTTCGCGAGCGTCTGCGATGCGACGATCAGCGACAGGAACAGCAGCACCGCCGACTTGGCATCGAGCCCGAGGCTGATCGGCAGGTCGGTCATGATCGACAGGATTGCGACCGCCGGAATGGTGAGGCCGATCGTGGCGAGCGCCGATCCGAGTGCGAGGTTGAGGCTGGTCTGGAGGCGGTCGGCCTTCGCCGCGCGCACCGCGGCAAGACCTTCCGGCGCAAGGATCAGCGCCGCGATCAGCACACCGAGCACCGCGGGCGGGGCCCCCCAGTCGGCAAGCAGCGCGCCCATGATCGGCGACAGGTTTTTCGCGAGCAGCACGACCGCGAACAGGCTGGCGAGCAGCAGCGCCCCCGAAATCGCGGTGCGCTGGACGCTTGGCGGTGCGGCGTGCGCGTCGGGCTCGCCGTCGCCATCGGCATCGCCGTCGGGAAGGAAATAGTCGCGGTGGCGAACCGTCTGCACCAGCGCGAAGGTGCCATAGAGGATCAGCGAAACCGTCGCGACGAAGCCAAGCTGGGTCGCCGAATAAAAGGGGCCCGGCACGCTCGACGTGAAATTGGGCAGCACGAGCGTGACCACCGTCAGCACGGTGAGCGTTGCGAGCGCGGCCCCGATGCCGGTACGCTGGAACCGCTGCTCGTGATGGCGGATCGCGCCGCTCAGCAGGCAAAGGCCCATCAACAGGTTCAGGATCACCATCACCGCCGCAAACACCGTGTCACGCGCGAGCGTCTGCGCCTTTTCGGGCTCGGCCTGCATCAAGGTCAGGATCAGCCCGACCTCGATCACCGTCACCGCAAGCGCGAGGATCAGCGTGCCGAAGGGTTCGCCGACGCGGTGCGCGATAACCTCGGCATGATGGACCGCGGCAACGACGGCGCCCGCGAGGATGAAGGCTACGAGCCATGCGTTGAGCGGCATCGCGAAGCTTGCCATCGCAGCGACGAAGCCGAGGATCGGGAAGATATCGTTGGTACGGTCGGCGAGGCGAAGTTTGGAGGTCATGCGGCGTCTATTGCAGCCGGGTCGGCGTCTGACCACCCCCTCGTCGCTTGCACGACGGATCGTGATGGAAATCGACGGGTCGAGCGTCGGCCTGCGCGAGCATCGTGAAGCCGTTTGCCCTCGCGATGTCGGTGACCGTGTAACGCGCCTCAGGCGCAAAGCGGCGGAGCGTCAGATTAGGAATCCAGCGCGAAGATGCGCGGCTCGTCGTGCGAAAAGCAGGGCGTTCGGGGTGGAATTCGACCGTTATTGCCACTTCAGGAACGATGGTCAGGCCAATCTTCTCCCGGCTGATGCCAAAAGCGATCGGCCCTTCGCCGCCGGGCAACAGCTGGAGGCTGTCGGCCTCAAGGCGGAGCCCCAAACCCTGCTGCGACCAATAGCATCCAACGAGCGATGTCGTATCGAACGTCTCGGCCGGTCTCTGCGCGTCGTTGAAAATGATCCAGCCGAACAGCAAGATGACCCCCATAACCAGAAGCGATTTCATGAGCCCCTCACGCTCGATCATCGCATCCAGCTCGGCGTTCGACACTATACCGCCCTGCGCACTGACAATCCGGCGGCAGAAAGTCGCGCATGCGCTTCGGCGATCGTCGCTTCGCCGAAGTGGAAGATGCTGGCGGCGAGGACCGCGCTCGCGCCGCCGTCGATCACCCCGGCGA
>JAFAED010000340.1 GCA_023424275.1 Pseudomonadota bacterium
CGCCAAGGCCGCGTACAAGCTGTGAGGCTGTCGGCTGAAACGCCCATCCCGGCGTCGGTGCAGGCGCCGGGCTACGACCGCGCGGCGCAGGCGGCGGGCATCGTCCATATCGGCATCGGCGCGTTCCACCGCGCGCATCAGGCGGTCTATACCGACGATGCGATGGGTGTGGGCGAGCGCGACTGGGGCATCATCGGCGTGTCGTTGCGTTCTCCCGATGTCGCCGCGCAGTTGAACCCGCAGGACGGGCTGTACACCGTTAGCGCGCGCAGCGCGGCGGGCAGCGAATTGCGCCTGATCGGCGCGGTGCAGAAGGTGCTCGTCGCGGCCGATGAACCGCGGGCCGTGATCGACGCCATCGCCGCGCCGACGACGCATATCGTCAGCTTCACCGTCACCGAGAAGGGCTATTTGCGACGCGGCGACGGTTCGCTTGATCTGGCTGCGGCGGTCGGCGGTTCGAGCCTCTACCGCTTCGTCGCCGCCGGACTGGCCGCGCGGAAGGCGGCCGGCCTCGGCGGCGTGACCCTGCTCAGTTGCGACAATCTGGCGGGCAATGGCGGCGTGCTGCGCCGGCTGATGCGTGACTATCTTGCCGCCTATCACCCCGATCTGTCGGCCTGGTTCGACGGCGAATGCACCTGCCCCGCGACGATGATCGACCGCATCGTGCCGGCGACCACCGATGCCGACCGCGCCGCTGTCGAAGCCGCGCTCGGCGCACGCGACGAAGGCGCAGTCGTCACCGAAGGCTTCAGCCAGTGGGTGATCGAGGATGATTTCGCCGGCCCGCGCCCGCGCTGGGAAAAGGTCGGCGCGCAGCTCGTTGCTGACGTCGCGCCCTACGAGACCGCGAAGCTTCGCATGCTCAACGGCGCGCATTCGGCGCTTGCCTATATCGGGCTGGGGAAGGGGCATGACTATGTCCATCAGGCGATCGCCGATCCCGCGATCCGCCCGGTGATCGATCGGTTGATGCGCGATGAGGCGGCGCCGACGATCGATGCCGCGCCGGGGCAGGATCTGTCCGCCTATGCCGATGCGTTGCTAGACCGCTTCGCGAACCCGGCGCTCCACCATCGGCTGATCCAGATCGCCATGGATGGCAGCCAGAAGATCCCGCAGCGCTGGCTCGAAACGCTCGCCTGGCATCAGGCGCGCGGGGCGCGCTGTGTGTCGCTTGAGGCGGCGATCGCGGCGTGGATAGCCTTCTTGCGGAGCGACCATCCGATCGATGACCCGCTCGCCGACCGGCTGCGGGCTGCAGCGGCAGGTCCCTATGCGATCGAACGGATATTCGGTGAGGGCGGGGTGGTCGCGTCGGATTGGCGCCCGGCCTAGGCCGGCACCAGTAGGCCCCGGCTCTCCCTTACCTCAGAATCGAGCCAGTCGATAAACGCCCGGATGCGCGGCTGCGGCGCGACGTCGCGGTGGAGCGCGAGCCAGAAGGCGCGCGCGATCACCTGATCGGGCCGCACCCGTACCAGCCCCGGATCGCCGCTCGCGAGAAAGCAGGGGAGCACGCCGACGCCCGCGCCGCCCGCGATCATCCGACGCTGTGCGAGGATCGACGAGGAGCGCACATTGGCGCGGAGGCCGGGCTCGATCTCGCCCAGATAGTCGAGCTCGGGCGCATAAAGGATGTCGGGCATATAACCGATCACCGGGATGCCCGCGCGCGACAGCGGCGCAGCGGCGACGGCCTCCTGCCAGTCGGGGCGGTCTGCGGGCGCATAAAGGCCGAGGCTGTAGTCCGACAGCTTGCGCGTGATCAGCGGGCCCTTGCGCGGCCGCGCGAGCAGCACCGCCATATCGGCCTCGCGCCGCGAGGGATTGAGGAAACCCGACGAGGCGACAAGGTCGATCTCAAGCTCGGGATGCGCGGCGACGAACCCGCCCAGTCGCGGCGCGATGAAGCTGTTGCCGAAACCCTCGGAGACGCTGACGCGGAGTTGCCCCGACAGCGCCGATCCGCCCGCCTGCGCCGAATGGATGCGCGCCGCCGCCGCCGCCATCGCTTCGGCGTGCGGAACGAGCGCCCGGCCCGCTGCGGTCAGAACGAAACCCGTCGGCGCGCGTTCGAATAGCGTCTGCTGGAGCGCGGCCTCGAGCGCGCTGACCTGCCGGCTGACCGTCGTCGCGTCGACATGCAGCGCCGCCCCGGCGCGCGCCAGCGTGCCGTGCCGTGCGACGAACAGGAAATATTGCAGCTTGTCCCAGTCCATGTGCTGCAAATATGCAGGATGCGCCTGCAAGTCTATCCCTTGCAATCGCCCCGTAACTCGGCTGTGGCAGCGGCAACATCTTATGGGAGACTCGGATATGCGACAGATCGACCACCATATTGCCGGTGGCGCCGGCAACGGCAGCCGCTTCGGCGATGTCCTCGACCCCAATAATGGCGGCGTACAGGCGCAGGTCGCATTGGGCGACCGTGCTGTCCTCGACCGCGCCGTCGCCGCCGCCAAGGCCGCGCAGCCGGCCTGGGCCGCGACGAACCCGCAGCGCCGCGCGCGCGTGATGTTCGAATTCAAGCGCCTCGTCGAAGCGAATATGAACCAGCTCGCCGAAATGCTCTCGTCGGAGCATGGCAAGGTGATTGCGGACTCGAAGGGCGACATCCAGCGCGGGCTCGAAGTCATCGAATTCTGCTGCGGCATCCCGCATGTGCTGAAGGGCGAATATACGCAGGGCGCGGGCCCCGGCATCGACGTCTATTCGATGCGCCAGCCGATCGGCATCGGCGCGGGCATCACGCCGTTCAACTTCCCCGCGATGATCCCGCTGTGGATGGGCGGCGTCGCGACCGCAGTCGGCAACGCCTTCATCCTGAAGCCCAGCGAGCGCGACCCCTCGGTCCCCGTGCGCCTGTCCGAACTCTTCCTCGAGGCCGGCATGCCCGAAGGGATTTTCCAGACCGTCCATGGCGACAAGGAAATGGTCGATGCGATCCTCGACCATCCCGACATCGGCGCGGTCAGCTTCGTCGGTTCGTCGGACATCGCGCATTATGTCTATAATCGCGGCGTGTCGGCCGGAAAGCGCGTGCAGGCGATGGGCGGCGCGAAGAACCATGGCATCGTCATGCCCGACGCCGATCTCGACCAGGTGGTGAACGACCTCACCGGCGCCGCCTTCGGTTCGGCGGGCGAGCGCTGCATGGCGCTGCCGGTCGTCGTCCCCGTCGGCGAAGACACCGCGAACCGGCTCCGCGAAAAGCTCGTCCCCGCGATCGAGGCGCTGCGCGTTGGCGTGTCGACCGATGCCGAGGCGCATTACGGTCCCGTCGTGACGCAGGCGCACAAGGAAAAGGTCGAGGGCTGGATCCAGAAATGCGCGGACGAAGGCGCCGAGCTCGTGGTCGACGGCCGCGGCTTCACGCTGCAGGGGCATGAGAAGGGCTTCTTCGTGGGCCCGACCCTGTTCGACCATGTC
>JAFAED010000369.1 GCA_023424275.1 Pseudomonadota bacterium
TTGGCCTGACCAGTTTCGAAGCAATCGAGGTCAACGCCGATTATGATATCGAAGTGACGACGCGCGCGCCCGTCGGCGCGGTGGCGACGGGGTCGCAGGATGCGCTCGACCGTTTGAGCATCGACGCGCGCGACGGCCGATTGGTGATCGGCGCGCGCCAGTTCGCCGGCGACGAAAAGCGCGCTGCGCCGCGCGGGAAGGTGACGATCCGCATCAACGCCGCCAGTCTGCGGTCGGCGACGATGGGTGGCGCGGGATCCTTGAAGATCGACCGGATGAAGGGCAACCGCGTGACCATCGGACTGCGCGGGCCCGGCGCACTGTCGGTCGGCGCGATCGAGACCGACCGGCTGTCGGTCGCGATGATCGGCAACGGCACGATGACGTTGGGCGGCGCCGCGAAACAGGCGCAGATGACGCTGTCGGGCGCCGGCATGTTCGACGCCGGCGCGCTCTTGGTCGGCGAACTGACCTTTGACAGCGAAGGCGCGGGCGAAAACCGGCTGAACGCGGTCAAGACCGCCGCCGTGACGACGCGCGGCATCGGCAAGACGGTGGTGCTCGGCAAACCTGTCTGCACCGTGCGCAATATCGGCAACGGGTCGGTGCAGTGCGGGAATGCGAAGAAATAGATTCTGCGCTGGGGCGGATTGGCCGGTTTCGACCGATTGCGGACGTTTCGGTTCTTATAACTTCGTCATTCCCGCGAAAGCGGGAACCCAGTGTGGAGTCAGCCTACGCATGCTCTGGGTCCCCGCTTTCGCGGGGATGACGAATATTGGGAATGGCCGCTCTCCACCCCAAAACGGACGCCAGGCCTCAGTGCCCCGCGGCGCCCAGTCCGTCGATTTTCTTCGATTGGCGCACGATCAGCCCCGGGAACCAGCGCGCGAGGCGCGACAGGCGTTTTGCCATCTTGCCCACGGTCGTGTGGACGCTGTTTCCGTGCACCGCGTCCCACGCCGCTTCGGCAACGCGCTCGACGGGAACGATTTCGAAGCCGCTGGCGGAGAGGCGGTTGCGCGCGGGCTCGTTGCTGTCGGCGCTCACCTGATCGAGCAGGGGCGTGTCGATGAAGCCCGGCATCAGCGAGCGGACCTTGATGTCATGCTTGGCAAATTCGATTTCGAGCGCCTCGGTCAGCCCGCGCACCGCGAATTTGGTCGCCGAATAGACCGCGAGGCCGGCGACGCCATAGAAGCCCGACGCCGATCCGGTGTTGAGGATCGTCGATCCGGGTGTGGCCCGAAGCAGCGGTAGCGCGGCGTAGATGCCGTTGACGACCCCGCCGAAATTGATCGCGATCAGCCGGTCGGCCTCTTGCGGGTCCATGTCCATATACTGGCCGCCCGACCCGATGCCCGCATTGTTGAAGAGGACGTCGAGGCGTCCGCCGCTCGCCTTTGCGAACTCGTCGAGGGCCGCCTTCCACTGGTCGCGGTCGCGGACGTCCATGACGTGGCGCGACGTCGCACCGCCCGGCAACAGCGCCGCAGTTTCGTCGATCCCCGTGCTGTTGACGTCGGCGATGCCGACGAACCAGCCTTGCCCGGCAAAGTGGCGCGCGACCGCACGGCCGATACCCGATCCGCCGCCGGTGATGAAAATCGCCTTCCGTGCCATGGGACCCCTCCTTACATTGATGTCAATGCGACAAGATGCGAAGTTGACGTTCCCGTCAAGCGGCAATCGCGGCTTGGCAATCGAAGATGCTGCTAGCTAAGACTAGGGTGATGACCCGCAGCCTCCGCCTGTTCTTCCTGTCGCTGTTGCTGCTTTGCGCGGGCCTTGCCGCCCCGGCGCGCGCCGAGGTTGTCGTCAGTTTCTATAGCCATGATTTCGGCGACCGCTTTCCGCACGCCTTCATCGTGCTTAAGGGGACGATCGATGCGACGGGGGAGGTGGTCGATGCGAATTACGGCTTTACCGCGACATCGGTCAGCCCGGCGATCCTGCTCGGGTCGGTGAAGGGCAAGGTCGAATCGTCCAAGCCCGACTATATCGCAAAGAGCGACCGCCAGTTCGACGTGACAATCGACGATGCGACCTATGCGCGCGTACTGGCGAAGGTCGACGAATGGCGGACGCGCGACCAGCCGAGTTATAGCCTGAACAAGCGCAACTGCGTCCATTTCGTCATGGAACTTGCCGAAGTCGTCGGGTTGACGGTCAATCGCAAAAGTAAGTTGTTCAAGAAACCCAAGAGCTTCCTTATAGAGACGAAGGGGCTGAACCCGCAGCTCGGGTAAGGGGGCATTCGATGTTTGCACTATTTTTGGCGCTGGCTGCGCCCGGCGACCTTGTGACGCAGATTGTCGCCGAGGATGTCGCCGAGAAAGCCGGCGCGCCGATGATGCCGGCGACCAATCCGGGCAGCTGGGCCACAAATGACGATTATCCGGCCAGCGCGATGTTCGAGGAGCGTGAGGGCACGACGGGGTTCAGGTTGACCGTCGGCGCCGACGGCCTGCCCACCAACTGCGAGATCACGTCGCCGAGTGGGCATGACGACCTCGATGCGACGACGTGCCGTCTGGTCATGGCGCGCGCGCGCTTTACGCCCGGTCGCGACGCCGCCGGCAAGGTGGTCGGCGGGACCTATAGCAACCGCATCCGTTGGCAGATCCCCGAATATGACGGTGCGATCGCGGTCGCGGGCTTCGCGCTCGATGCGGCGCAGGAAAGCTGGCCGCGCGGGCCGACGCCCGACGATGCGCTGACGCGGATCGACCCCGCCGCCCATTATCCGGCCGCCGCGCGCGCCGCAGGCGAGCAGGGCGTGGTGCATATGGAACTGGGCATCGACGCGGCCGGGCAGGTCACGGGGTGCAAGATCAATGAGAGCAGCCTTTCGTCCGCGCTGGACGAAGCGGCCTGCGCACTGATGCGCAGCGACGGAAAATTCTCGCCCGCGCTCGACAGCGACGGAAAGCCCGTTCGTTCGGTCGTCGCCACGACATTCCGGTGGACGTTGCCGGAAGAGGCCGAGAAACGCCCTGGCGGCGTGGCATTCCAGCGCGAACGCAGCTTCCCGATGGGCGAGCCGGGCAGCGTGACCGTGACGGTTTTGGTGGATGCCAGTGGCCGCGTCGCCGATTGCAGCGTTTCGAACAGCGGAAAATTCGGCGCGATGCCGAACGGGATGACGCCGTGCGACATGTTCCCGGCGCAGGCGCGCTACACGCCGTTCGTCGGCAGCGACGGCAAGCCGGTGGCGAAACAGGTGATCCTTCGCACCGAACTGATCGTCGAGGACGCGCCCACGCCGACACAGGCCAAGCCCGCGCAGGCCAAATAGCATCAAGTCTGGACGCGAGGCCGCTTTCACCCTATGTTCAGGGAACGGGGCGCAATATTTATCGTTCCGGACGTATAGAGGGGCGATTCTTGCGGTTATTGCTGACCCTTTTGGCATTGCTGACCGGCCTGGCGACCGCCGACCGGGCCGTTGCCGCGCCTGCCGTTCCGGCGGCGATGGGGGCGTTGGTGATGTTCGCCGAAACCGCCGGCAAGGTCGAGGTCAGCGAGGCGGAACGTCGCCCGACGAGCACCGTGCCGACGCGGCGTTCATCGAGCGGCAGCGGCAAGCCGCGCAAGGCCCCGCCGCCGCACCTTCCCGGCCTGCTCACCGGCAGCGACCGCGCGCTCGAATAGCGTAGTGCTTCAGCGCCCGTTCGCGGCGCCGCCCCGTCATGGGGCCATGTCATATTCATGCGACCGCCGCGTCGCCTTTTCATTCTAATTCCAAGGAAATTCCATGTTTGCTGGCCTTGCCAAGAGCCTGTTCGGCTCGTCCAACGACCGTTATGTCGCCTCGATCCGCAAGATCGTCGACAAGATCAACGCCTTTGAACCCGCGATGCAGGCGTTGGATGACGCCGGATTGCAGGCGCAGACGCAGGCGTTCCGCGACCGGCTGGAGGCCGGCGAAACGCTCGACGACATATTGCCCGAAGCCTTTGCGACGGTGCGCGAAGCCGCGGTCCGCACGCTCGGTATGCGCCATTTCGACGTGCAGATGGTCGGCGGTATCGTGCTCCACCGCGGCGAAATCGCCGAAATGGCGACGGGCGAGGGCAAGACGTTGATGGCGACGCTGCCCTGTTACCTCAATGCGCTCGAGGGCAAGGGCGTGCATGTCGTCACGGTCAACGACTATCTCGCCACGCGCGACGCCGAATGGATGGGGACGGTCTATGGCTTCCTGGGCCTGACCACCGGGATCATCGTTCCGAACCTGAACGAGACCCAGCGCCGCGACGCCTATAACAGCGACATCACCTATGCGACGAACAACGAGCTCGGCTTCGATTATCTGCGCGACAATATGAAGTTCGACCGTCAGCAGATGGTCCACCGCGAGTTTAATTTCGGCATCGTCGACGAAGTCGATTCGATCCTGATCGACGAAGCGCGCACCCCGCTGATCATCTCGGGCCCGACCGACGACAAGTCGGAAATGTACGTCCGCGTCAACGAGGTCGTGCTCCAGCTGGTCGAAGAGGATTATGAGAAGGACGAAAAGTCCAAGTCGATCAACCTGACCGAAGATGGAACCGAGCATGTCGAACGGCTGCTGGAAGCCGCGGGCCTGTTGCAGGGCGACAATCTCTACGACATCGAAAACACGCAGGTCGTCCACCACGTCAACCAGGCGTTGAAGGCGATCCAGATGTTCAAGCTGGACATCGATTATATCGTCAAGGACGGCAAGGTCGTCATCATCGACGAATTCACCGGCCGCATGATGGACGGACGCCGCTGGTCCGATGGCCTGCACCAGGCGGTCGAGGCCAAGGAAGGTGTGCAGATCGAGCCCGAGAACCAGACGCTCGCATCGATCACCTTCCAGAATTATTTCCGCATGTACCCGAAGCTCAGCGGCATGACCGGCACCGCGGCGACCGAGGCGGCCGAATTCTTCGACATCTACAAGATGAACTGCGTCACCATCCCGACGAACCGCCCGATCGCGCGCAAGGACGATGAGGACGAATTCTACAAGAATATCACCGACAAGTTCGGCGCGATCGCCAAGACGATCCGCGAGGCGAACGAGCGCGGCCAGCCGGTGCTGGTCGGTACGGTGTCGATCGAAAAGTCCGAGCTGCTGTCGTCCTATCTCGAGCGGGAAAATGTCCCGCACAGCGTGCTCAACGCGCGTTTCCACGAAAGCGAGGCGCATATCGTCGCGCAGGCCGGCCGCACCGGCGCGGTCACGATCGCGACCAACATGGCGGGCCGCGGCACCGACATCAAACTCGGCGGCAACGAGGAGTTCCGTATCGACGACGAACTCAAGGACCTGCCCGAAGGCCCCGAACGCGACGCCGCGATCGCGCGGATCCAGGC
>JAFAED010000372.1 GCA_023424275.1 Pseudomonadota bacterium
GCTTCTGTCCGGTCGCGATGCGATCCGAGACATCGGCCTTTTTGCCGTCGAGCGTCAGCTGGCCCGAACGCGCCCAGCGTGCAAGCAGCGCGTGTGGGGTGCCCTCGCGATGACGCTTGAACCAGCGGTCGAGACGGATGCCGTCGTCTTCCTCGGCGATGGTCGCGCTGTCGAGCTTGGTCTTTGGTTCGCTCATGCCGGCACCTGCCGCATGATAAAGAGGCCGAGACCGCAAGCGACAAGCGCGCCGACCACCGACGCGAGGACATAGGCGGCCGCCTGGGCGTTTTGACCGCGTTCGAAAAGCATCCAGAATTCCATGCTGAAAGAAGAGAAAGTGGTGAAGCCGCCGAGCACGCCGACACCGATAAACAGGCGTGCGGTCTCACCGCCGTCGCTGCTGCGCGCCAGTGCGCCGACGAGCAGGCCCATCAGCAGGCTGCCGGCGATATTGATCGACAGTGTCCACCAAGGAAAGCCGGGGCCGAGCCGCGCGAGCATCGCCTGCCCGACCAGATGGCGGGCGCCGGCGCCGATCGCGCCGCCGATCATGACGGGAAACAGGCTGTTCATGCGCTCGCCCTAGCCCGAAACGGGCGCGAGGCATAGCGGGCCATTTCTAGGGTCCTGACCCTAAAGGTCGGGCGGCGTCAATGCGGTGGCCGGGCGTTCGTGCGTCGCGCGCCAGTTTTCTGGACGCATGAAATCGCCCTGCCAGATGCCGCGCCGTTTTGCCTGCGCTTCGGCTTCCTCGACCATATAGGCGTCACTCGTCGCGACTGCCCAGCCTTGCCGGACCATTTCGGCGCCAAGGTCGACGCCGTCGGGGTAGGGCGCGGTACGACACGCGGCGAGCGTGCGGTGGTAACGATCCTTGGCCGCGACCTCGCAGTGGAGCGTCCCGCGGCCCGCCAGTTTTTCGAGCTCCGTGCGTGCTTCGCGCCCGCACAGCCAGCGGGTGGTGCCGCGTGCGCAATCCTGCCGATATTCGACGGCGTCGATACCGGTCAGACGGATCGTCAGCGGCGTGCCGTCCTGCCGAACCGTCAGGCTGTCGCCGTCGATCACATGGACCAGGGGAACCGTAACGGAGGGGGCGGGGAACCACACCCACGCGGCAAAGCCGAAAACGACCAGGAGCAACAGCGCGCCGAGCGATCGAAACCGTCGTCGCCACCGTAGACGGCTGACCAAGGAAAGGCTTCGCACCATGTGTTTCGACTGACCCGCAGCGCGCGTGTTGGCAAGAGTGAAGTAAATATTGACGCGAAGAACAAAACATGTCCAAAATGGATCAATCCCGACCCGGCCAACCGACGCCGACCCGTGCACGGATATTCGCTTGGGTCCGCTTTGGCGGCAAACAGGAACGAACAAAAGGTGAATATGGCCGAAATGACGACATAGTTACACCAAGGTGGAGCGATGGAACGGGGACGTATGATGATGGACCACGGATTATATATCGGACTCGACACGTCGGCCTTTCCGCCGGACGGTTTCGGCGTGGGGGCTGTCGAGCCGCCCGAGACGTTCGGCGCGTCCGGAGGCGTCGTTTCGCCGCTGTTGCTGGTGGGCGAGCGGGCCGATTTCGCCGATATGATCTCGCTGGCCGAGGTTCGTGTCGCCAGAAGGATATCGGCATCGGAGGCGGCCGATTATGTCATGGAGAATGGCGCGCTGGACATTGTCTGGTTGTCGTCTGCGGACAGGGTCGAGAGCGAGGTACTGGCGGGCATTTATGCCGCGGTGAGCGAACAGCGTTGCAATCTTGTCTGCGAAACTTCGCTGTCCGCGATCGACCGAATGGCGGCCGCGATTCCCGCATCGATCAACGTCCAGTTTCTTGTCGACGCCGATGCGACCGACAGGCTCATGGCGCTGGCGGCTGCGCGGCGGACACGGCACGCGCTCCTCCACGACATCGCACGCGATGACGCGATGGAACGCATCGACCGGCTGCAGGAAGAGGTGTCGCGTATCTCGCGCCTCCTGGGCGACCTGGCGGGACAGCAGGGCGGGCTGCCCGGCACGCCTGCGGGTTTTGCGCCGCGAGGCGATGATTTTGCCGATTACGCCGGACAGGTGCGCGCGCCGACGCGCGACTTTGCCGCGATGCCCCGCAGCTTCGTTCCCGAAGAGCGTATGCTCGACCGCCAGCGTGCGAAGGCGGTGCGCCGGATGCTGCGCCAGCGGCGGATGCGCGAGCAATATTTCCCGGCCGACCTGTTCGCCGATCCGGCGTGGGACATGCTGCTCGACCTCTATGCTGCGCGCCTCGAACGCCAGCCGGTGTCGGTATCGAGCCTGTGCATCGCCGCCGCAGTGCCTGCGACGACGGCGCTGCGCTGGATCAAGACGATGACCGACGCCGGCCTGTTCGTGCGCGAGGCGGACCCGCATGACGGCCGCCGCATCTTTATCGCGCTTGCGGAAGGTGCATATGACGCGCTGGCCCGATATTTCGAAGCGCTTGAGGAATAGGCGAGGAATAGGGATGCGCTTGCCAGCAGCGGCGGCTTGTGGCAGGGCGCGCTTCCCGCCGATGGCGACATCCGGGGGCGCTTAGCTCAGTTGGTAGAGCATCTCGTTTACACCGAGAGGGTCGGCGGTTCGAGCCCGTCAGCGCCCACCATCATTCGGCCGCTTCGGCGGTCAGCGCGGACCGGGTCCGGGCGAAGGGGCTGAGGCCAAGCCAGGATTCGATGCTTTTGGCGAGCGCGTCGTCGCCGGTCAGAAGCAGCCGCCTATCGCCAAGCGCGTCGGCGAGCGTGTCATAACCCATCCAGATCGCGGTCATCGTCTTGAGGTCGGCCGAGACATAGAGATCGACGTCGGCTCCGGGATCGACCGAGCAGAGCTGGGTTTCCTGATCGGGTTCGACGACCAGCCACCAGGATCGCCGGTCGGCGGGGAGTTCGGCGTAGCGGAACTGCACGATCACCTTGCGATCGGGCATCGGGTCGACGACCAGCCCGCGGCGCATGTCCCACATCAACAGCTGCACATCGAGCTGTTCGAGCGACAGGTCGCCGTCGATCCAGCGCTTGCCCCAGACGCCGAACGCCTCGACCACCGGCGCCAGTTCGAGCCCCGCGCGGGTCAACCGATAGTCGAACACGCCCGATTCGCGCGCGACGGGCGCACGAAAGACGATGCCCGCCGCCTCCAGGTCCTTCAGCCGCTGCGAAAGGAGTGCAGGCGACATGCGCGGCACGCCGCGACGCAAGTCATTGAAACGGGTCGATCCTGCGGCGAGTTCGCGGACAAGGACGATCGTCCAGCGCGTGCATAATATCTCCGCCGCCATCGCGACGGGGCAGAATTGACCGTAACTGGCATTCGCCATGATACATTCCTCTCGGCACCGATATACCGCATGAGTCGCGGGGGAGGCGAGTTCAGTTTCTGTATCGGGTCGATTCAGTTCCTGAACTATCCGCCGCTTTGGCAAGCCGTCATGACCATCGCCAGCAAGGGAATGCTTAGGAGATGAACATGTTGATTGCAGCACAAACGAAGACACAGGATTATTGGTACGAGATCGCCGACCGGATAGCCGAGCGGATTGGCGCTTCGGCCGCCGCGCACGACCGCGACAAGAGCTTCGTCGCCGAAAATTACGACCTGCTCCGCGAAGCCGGGCTGATCGGCGCGGCGGTGCCCGTCGAACTCGGCGGCGACGGCCTCGACTATGCGACGCTGTGCGGCATCGTCCGCCGGCTTGGGACAGGCTGCGGATCGACCGCGCTCGCTTTCTCGATGCATTGCCATCAGGTCGCGGTGGCCGCGTGGCGCTGGCAGCATATGCAGGCGCCGACCGACGGCCTGCTCCGCCGCGTGGCCGCCGAAAATCTGCTGCTCGTGTCGAGCGGCGGGTCGGACTGGCTACAGGGCGGCGGGACCGCGACGAAGGTCGAGGGCGGTTTCCTGATCAATGCGCGCAAGGTGTTTTCGAGCGGTTGCCAGGCGGGCGACCTGTTGATGACCAGTGCGGTCTATGACGACCCCGACGCGGGGCCGAGTGTCCTGCATTTCGGTC
Organism: Pseudomonadota bacterium; assembly: GCA_023424275.1. Classification (GTDB taxonomy): domain Bacteria; phylum Pseudomonadota; class Alphaproteobacteria; order Sphingomonadales; family Sphingomonadaceae; genus Sphingopyxis. Next base: position 4,043 of record JAFAED010000372.1, read on the forward strand.
TGCCCTTCAAGGCCGAGGGCGTGACGATCCTCGACACATGGGACACGATGGGGATGCGCGGCACCGGATCGCACGACGTCGAGATCAAGGACGTGTTCCTTGCCGACGCCGCGGTGTCGGGCCGCCGACCGCAGGGCAAATGGCATCCGCTGTTCCACATCATCAGCATGATCGCCTTTCCGCTGATCTATTCGGCCTATCTCGGCGTCGCCGAGGGCGCGCGCGATGCGGCGATCGAGGCCGCACGGCGCAAGCCGGCGAACGCCGGGCTCGTCGCGCTGACCGGCGAAATGCAGAATGCATTCTGGACCGCCGAAACCGCGCTCGCCGCGATGATTGCGACGGCGCAAAGCGCCACGCCCGGACCGGAAACGACGAGCGCGGTGATGACCGGGCGGACGGTCGCGGGACGGGCAGCGATCCGCACCGCCGAACTCGCGATGGAAGTCGCCGGCGGCGGCGCTTTCTACAAGGGCTCGATCGTCGAGCGCGCGTTCCGTGATGTGCAGGGCGCGCGCTTCCACCCGCTGCAGGAACCCGCGCAGCGCGAATTGAGCGGGCGGTTGGCGCTGGGGCTCGATATCGACGGGTAGTTCGCGAACCACCCTTTCTGGCGGTTAACGATCATTGCAGGGCGAATGTTCACGCGACATCCGCCCTGCAATCTCGTGCGGGACGGGGCGGGGGACCGGCCGGTATTTCGAGCCTTGTTGGATGGGGCGTCGCGGCGTTAAGGCGCAGTCCTCTCTGGAAAGGTTCCCCCGCGATGAAATGCCTGCTTGCCGTCCTTGCCTCCACGCTGCTCACCCTGGGGCAACCTGCCTTCGCGGCGCAGAAGCAGGGCGATGTCATCATCCGTCACGTCACGCTGATCGACGTCGAGGCCGCCAAGGCGCTGGCGGATCAGGCGGTCGTGCTGCACGGCGACGACATCGTCGCGGTCGGTTCGGACGCCGACATCGCGCGGGGTTGGCGCGCCGCGCAAAAGGTCGACGGCACGGGCCGCTTCCTGATCCCCGGCCTGTGGGACATGCATGTCCATTTCGGCGGCGGCCCCGATCTGATCGAAGAGAATAAGGCGCTGTTGCCGCTCTATGTCGCGAATGGCATCACGACGATCCGCGATGCGTCGGGCGACCTCCCGGATCAGGTGCTTGCCTGGCGCGGCGAGATTGCGGACGGCAGCCTGTTCGGTCCGCGCCTCCTGACCTCGGGCGCGAAGATCGAGGGGATCGCGCCGGTCTGGAAAGGAACGATCGAGGTCGGCAGCGAGAAGGATGTCGACGCGGCGCTCGACCGGCTGAAGAACCGCGACAAGGTCGATTTCGTCAAGATCACCGACAGCACGCTGAAACCCGAACTGTTCCTTTATGCGCTGGGACGCGCCAAGGCGCTGGGCATCCGGACGTCGGGACATATTCCGATGGCGCTGACGACCGAACAGGCGGTCGATGCGGGGATCAGCTCGATCGAGCATCTCGATTATGCCTATAACGCCGGGGCGAAAGACGAGGCGGCGATCGCCGCTGATTTCGCCGCGGGGCGCATCGACCGGGCCGAAGCGAACCGCCGGCTCGATGCGGGGTTCGACCGCGATACCGCGATGGCTGCCTACCGCCGCTTTGCCGCGAAGGGCGTGTCGGTGACCCCGACGCTGAACGGCAGCCGCATCATCGCCTATCTCGACCGCGACGATCATTCGAAGGATGCGGGGCTCGCCTATATTGGGCCGAAGCTGCGCAAGACCTATGACTGGCGCATCGAACGCGCGGCCAAGGCCGATGCCGCGGCGATCGCGGCGCGGCACAAGCAGATCGACGATGTCGCGACGATCCTGCCGATGCTCGCCGAAGCAGGCGTGCCGATCATCGCGGGGACCGACGCGGGCTTCCTCAACAGCTTCAACTATCCGGGCTTCGGGCTGCACGACGAGATCGAACTCTATACGCAAAAGGGGCTGACGCCCGCGCAGGCGCTTGTTTCGGCGACGCGCGCCGGGCCGGCATGGTTCGGCTGGCTCGATCGCTATGGTGCGATCCGGCCGGGCATGGCGGCCGACCTTGTGCTGCTGACGCAAAATCCGCTTCAGGATATCGCCGCGACGCGCGCGATCGATACGGTCGTCATGCGCGGCAAGATACACGACCGCGCGGCGCTCGACGCCATGTTGGCCGCCGCGCGCGAACAGGTTGCGGCGTGGAACGCCGAAGCGGGAGTGCGTTAGGGAAGCACCGCGCGGGCGGCCTGGCGGCTTCGCCAGACCGCCCAAAGCGTGAAAATGCCCATGCCGGCCCACACGACGTTGAGCACGGCCGATGGCAGCGCACCATTATAGCCCGAATTGATCACGAAGCCCCCCGCGCCGATCACATTCATCCACTGATACAGATAGCTGCGCCCCTCGAGCTTGCCGAGCGAGAGCAGGATATAGGCGGCCAGGATGATGACCGCCGCAGCCCAGCCGATGACTTCGATCGCGATGCGCAGCGCATCCATGGCTTTTCCTTTTCGGTGAAATGCGAAGGCCGGGGCGACTAGCGCAGCCTTTGTTCGATCGCCTCGACGGCGTTTTTCGATTCGGCAAGCCCCATGCCGGTCAACTCGCGCATCCGCTTGACCGCCTCGATCTTGCGGCCGCGGCGGATCAGGTCGAGAATTTCGGCGTCTTCATGCGCGTTGACGCGCGCCGCGTCCGTCGTCAGGGCGACAGGGGCGGATATCGTCCGGGGCGGGGAGGAGGGCGTTCGCGGCGGCGGACCCGTCAGGTCGCGCGCGCCGCTGTCACGCCGGAGCGCCAGCACAAGGCCGGCGCCACAGAAAAAACCGAGGGCGAAGAGAAGAAGTCCGCTCATCGCCCTCTCGTTACCATCAGGCCGCGAGCTTGCGCAGCACGTAATGCAGGATGCCGCCGTTCATATAATATTCGACCTCGTTCGCGGTATCGATGCGGCAGAGCGTGTCGAAGCTGAAGGTCGAACCGTCGGCGCGCGTGACGTTCACCGTGACCGTCTGGCGCGGCTTCAAATCCGCGACGCCGGTGATGGTGAACTGGTCGTCGCCGGTCAGGCCCAGCGTCTCGCGGCTCTGGCCTTCGAGGAACTGCAGCGGCAGCACGCCCATGCCGACGAGGTTCGAACGGTGGATACGCTCAAAGCTTTCGACGATCACCGCGCGGACGCCGAGCAGGTTGGTGCCCTTCGCCGCCCAGTCGCGCGACGAGCCGGTGCCATATTCCTTGCCCGCGATGACGACGAGCGGCGTGCCGTCGGCCTTGTGGCGCATCGCCGCGTCGTAGATCGGCATGACCTCGGCGCCGTAGCGCGACATACCGCCTTCGATACCGGGGACCATTTCGTTTTTGATGCGGATGTTGGCGAAGGTGCCGCGCATCATGACGTCGTGGTGGCCGCGGCGGGCGCCGTAGCTGTTGAAGTCGGCCTTGCTAACCTGATGCTCCATAAGCCATTTTCCGGCCGGCGAGTCCGCCTTGATCGAGCCGGCGGGGCTGATGTGGTCGGTCGTGATGCTGTCGCCGAGGATCGCGAGCGGCTTTGCGTTGACGATGTCCGACACCGGTGCCGGGGTCATCGACATGCCCTCGAAGTACGGCGGGTTCGCGACATAGGTCGAGCCCGCGCGCCACTGATAGGTGTCCGATCCCTCGACCGAAATCTTCTGCCAATGCTCGTCGCCCTTGTAGACATGGGCGTAGCGCGCCTCGAACATGTCGCGGTCGACCGCGCCCTGCACCGTCTCGGCGACTTCCTGATTGGTCGGCCAGATGTCCTTGAGGAACACGTCGTTGCCCGACTGGTCCTGCCCGATCGGGGTGGTGGTGAAATCCTCGATCACCGTGCCCTTCAGCGCATAGGCGACGACGAGCGGCGGGGAAGCCAGGAAGTTCGCGCGCACGTCGGGCGACACGCGGCCTTCGAAGTTGCGGTTGCCCGAGATGACGGCCGCGGCGACGAGGCCATTCTCGTTGATCGCCTTCGAGATCGGCTCGGCGAGCGGGCCCGAGTTGCCGATGCACGTCGTGCAGCCATAGCCGACGAGGTTGAAGCCGATATTGTCGAGATGCTTCTGCAAGCCCGCCTTTTCCAGATAGTCGGTGACGACCTGCGACCCCGGGGCGAGCGAGGTCTTGACCCACGGCTTGGGCTTGAGGCCCAGCGCGTCGGCCTTCTTCGCGACCAGGCCCGCGGCGACGAGCACGCCGGGGTTCGACG
>JAFAED010000377.1 GCA_023424275.1 Pseudomonadota bacterium
AAAAAGCGCGCCAGCCGCGCCTCGCGCCCCGCATCGTCCAGCGCGTTGCCCGGTACCGCATGCCCGTCGCTCGCAATCGGCAGCACCCCCGGCGCATCCTCGTCGCGGTTGCAGTCGACGACCAGCCGCGACACGCCGCCGAGGATTGCCGCATCGACCGCGCCGCTCTCGACCAGCAGCGCCGCCACTTCGGCAACGCCGATATCGATCGCGATATGGTTCGACAGCAGCGCCGGATCGATGCCCAGATCGATGTCGTCCGGCACAAACGCCGATGCATGATCGGCGATCAGCAGGATGCCGCCCGCCCGCGCCGCACCGATCTGCCGCCACGCTTCGCTCACCGCAACACCCCCGTCATCGTCCACCATCCCGGATGCCGCTGTGCCAGCACGGCGGCCGCCGCGTCGCGCTCGGCCGCCGCGTCGAACAGCGCAAAACAGGTCGCGCCCGATCCCGACATGCGCGCCAGCCATGGCCTGAGCGCGCCGAGTTCGGTGAGCACATCGGCAATCGCCGGGCATTGCGCCGTCGCGGGGCGCTGAAGGTCGTTGCGCGCCGCGAGCAACTGCGCGCGGCCCGCCGGATCGCCGAACAGCGGCCCGCGATCGATCCCGTCCCACGCCGCAAAGACCGGCCCCGTCGCGACCGGCTGGCGCGGATTGACCAGCAGCACCGGCGTTCCGCCCAGCCGCAACTCCGGCACCGCGCTCAATTCCTCGCCGACGCCGACGCCAAGGCAGGTCGCGCTCGCGACGCACGCTGCAATATCGGCGCCGAGCGGGCTGACGAGCCGCGCTAGTGCCGCATCACCCAGTTCGGGCAGGAAATGTGCCCGCACCAGCCGCGCCATCGCCGCGGCGTCCGCGGAGCCGCCGCCGATGCCCGCCGCCACGGGCAAATGCTTGGTCAGCGTCACCGCCAGCGGCGGCACCCGGTCGGCGCCATAGCGCGCGCGGAGCAGCGTCAGCACCTGCATCACCAGATTGTCGCCGCCCGCACTCAACCCCTCGGCAAATTCGCCGTCAATCGCCAGGCTGTCGGCATCGGCGAATTCGGCCGCGATTGCGTCACCCCCATCGACAAAGGCAAACAAAGTCTCGATCTCGTGATAGCCGTCGGGCCGCCGCGCGCGGACATGCAGCGCCAGGTTGATCTTGGCCCAGCCGGTCTCGCTAAACGCACTCATGGCGCCGTCGTCGCCGGGGTCAGCCCGTCGCGCAATTTTGCCTCCAGCCGCGTCGCCATATCGGCCTCGGCGAGCAGCGCTGCCGCGCGCCAATTGTACCGGGCCTGGAACTTGCGGCCCGCCTGCCAATAGGCGTCGCCCAGATGCTCGACGATCACCGCATTGTCGGGTTCGCCGCGCTGCGCCTTTTCGAGCAGCTCGACCGCATCGTCGGTGCGGCCGGTCAGGAAATAGGCCCAGCCGAGCGAATCGGTGATGCTCGCATTCTGCGGCTCCTGCGCCCATGCCGCCTCGATCCGCGCGAGCGACTGCGGCACATCCTTGCGCCGTTCGATCGCCGAATAGCCGGCAAAATTCAGGACACTCGCATCGTCGGGGCGCAGGCCGACCGCCTTTTCGATCAGTGGTGCCGCCGCGTCCCAATCGTCCGCCTGCAACAGCAATTCGGCGCGCGCGATGAGCAATGTCCCGCGCAGCGACTGATCCTCCTCGCCGTCGCCCAGCGTGGCTTCCAGCCGCTCATAGGCGCGCGCGGCGGTTTGCCGATCATCCGAACGGCGCGCGATATCGGCAAAGCGGACGAGCAGGCTGCGCGCGGGATTCCCGTTGACCGCGGTTTCGGCGAGCTCTGCCGCGCCGGACAGGTCTCCCGCATCGGCCATCAGCTCGGCGCGCCGCATCGCGAGCACCGGTGGCAACGCCGCGCGTCCCCCTCCCAGCAGCGCCATCGCCTCGGCGCGCTGGCCGTCGCGGTCGAGCGCCTCGACCAATGTCGCACGAACTGCCAAATCCTGATCGTTCAGCCAATATGCGGCGCGTGCGAACAGCAAAGGCACCTTGGACTGGTTCCCCGGCGTCCGCGCAAGCCCGTCGGCGAGCAGCCCGAGCCACAGGGCCGTTCCCGCGCGCGGTGTCGATACCGGCTGGTCGGGCAGCAGCAGCATCGGATCCTCGCGCTGTCCCGAGGCCAGCTTGATCCGCTCGCGCAACCGCCCGCCCGCCGCGCCTTCGCCAGCCTTGTCGAGCGTCGCTGCAAGGCGCAGCGCGATGAGCTGGCTCGTGCGATCGGTCAGCCTGATGCTGTCGGCGAGCGCCGCCGCCTCGTCGGTGCGCCGGGTCGCGATCTGGACCAGCGCGGCCTGGAGCGCGAGCCCGGGGTCGGGCCGCGTACGCGGCGCCGCTGCGAACAGATGTCGCTCGGGCGTCCCGGCGCGCGCGCCGACATCGATCCATGCGTTGACCGTCGGCAGGATCAGCCGCCCGATCGCGTCGGCGCCCGCTTTGTCGTTCCTGCCCGCGGCATAGTCGCGCGCGGCCTTCCAGTCGGACCGGCGCATCGCATCGACCATCAGCACCAGCTGGGCATCGAAACGCCGGTCGCCCACCGCCCACAGCCGCAACGCCGCATCACGCGCGGCATTGAAATCGCCGGCCTGGATCGCCTGTTCGAGCATCCGGCCGCGCACCCCCGGCAATCCGGGCGACAGGCTCGATACGGTGGCGAGCGCCGACAGCGCGGCCGAGGCTTCGCCGCGCTCCTCCGCAAGCCGCGCCCGCACCAGCGCGTTCAGCGCTGCGCCATTGTCGTCGATGGCCTGCGCGGGGACCGCCACCGCAATCGCAGCGACGGCCAGCAGGACAGAGGCGGGCTTACATATTGGGGTAATTGGGGCCTCCGCCGCCTTCGGGGGTGACCCAGTTGATATTCTGGGTCGGATCCTTGATGTCGCAGGTCTTGCAATGGACGCAATTCTGCGCGTTGATGACGAATTTCGGATCGCCTTCGGCTTCGCCGACGATCTCGTAAACCCCCGCCGGGCAATAACGCTGCGCCGGCTCGTTATAGAGCGGCAGATTATATTCGACCGGGATCGACGGATCTTTCAGCTGCAGGTGAACCGGTTGGTCTTCCTCATGATTGGTGTTCGAAATGAACACCGACGAGAGGCGGTCGAAGGTCAGCACGCCGTCGGGTTTGGGATAGTCCGGTTTCGGCATGATGTCGGCGCGGTACAGGCTCTCATTGTCCGGATGATGCTTCATCGTGAAGGGGACTTTGATCTTCAGCGTTTCGAGCCACATCGTCATGCCCGACAGGATCGTGCCGGCCAGGTCGCCATATTTCTCGACGAGCGGCAGCACGTTACGGACGACGCTCAGTTCCTTCTTCACCCAGCTGTCGTCATAGGCCGCCTGATAGGCGTCGAGCGTGTCGCTCGTGCGGCCCGCGGCGACTGCGGCAAAGGCCGCCTCGGCCGCCATCATGCCCGACTTCATCGACGTGTGCGTGCCCTTGATACGCGGGACATTCAGGAAACCGGCGCTGTCGCCGATCAGTGCACCGCCCGGAAAGGCAAGCTTCGGCACCGATTGATAACCACCGTCGCTGATCGCGCGCGCGCCATAGGATACGCGCTTGCCGCCCTTCAAAATCTTCGCGATATCGGGGTGCGTCTTCCACTTCTGCATCTCCTGGAACGGAGAGATATGCGGATTGCGGTAATTGAGCCAGGTCACGAAACCCAGCGCGACCTGTCCGTTCGCCTGATGATAGAGGAAGCCGCCGCCATTGGCGTTCTGGTCGAGCGGCCAGCCCTGCGTGTGGATGACGCGGCCCGGCGCATGGTTCGCGGGGTCGATGTCCCAAAGCTCCTTGATGCCAAGCCCGTAAACCTGCGGCTCGCAATCGGCATCGAGCGCGAACTGCGGCTTGATCATCTTGGTCAGGTGGCCGCGCACGCCTTCGGCAAAGAAGGTATATTTTGCATGGAGTTCGAGTCCGGGGGCATAGTCGGCCTTGTGGCTGCCATCGCGCGCGACGCCCATGTCGCCGGTCGCGACGCCCTTCACCGACCCATCCTCGTTATACAGGATTTCGGCGGCGGCGAATCCGGGGAAGATTTCAACCCCCAGCCCTTCGGCCTGCTCCGCCAGCCAGCGGCACAGATTGCCCAGGCTGCCGGTATAGGTGCCCTTATTGTGCATGAAGGGCGGCGTGATGATATGCGGCAGGCCGAACTTCTTGGTCTTGGTCAGCACCCAATGCTGGTTGTCGTTGACCGGAACCTCGGCAAGCGGACAGCCCATCTCGCGCCATTCGGGGAGCAATTCGTCGAGCCCCTTGGGATCGATCACCGCGCCCGACAGGATATGCGCGCCGACTTCCGATCCTTTTTCAAGGATACAGACCGACAATTCGCTGCCCGCTTCATTTGCCAATTGTTTGAGGCGGATCGCCGCCGACAGCCCCGCCGGACCCGCGCCGACGATGACCACGTCATAGGGCATCGATTCCCGTTCGCTCACCGCAAATACCTTTCTGCCGTCC
>JAFAED010000565.1 GCA_023424275.1 Pseudomonadota bacterium
GCGGTATGTCGCGACAATAGCGCTCAAGATGGTCGGCAAAGCTCGTGATCGAACCCGGCGCGACAAGATAGCCAGTCTGACCATGCTTGACGATGCTGGCGCTGCCGGTCGCGCGCGCGGCAACGACGGGCAGCCCGCACGCCATCGCTTCTAGCGTGACGTTGCCGAACGTCTCGGTAACCGACGGATTGAAGAAAATATCGCACGACGACAGCGCCCGAGCGAGATCCTCGCCACCCTGGAACCCGACAAAATTGGCGTTCGGCAAGCGCGATTCGAACCAGTCGCCGGCAGGCCCCTCACCGATGACGACCACCCTGTGCGGCACGCCGCGCCGCCGGAGCACATCGATGGCGTCGGCAAAGACGTCGAGCCCCTTTTCCATCACCAAGCGGCCGAGAAACGCAATCGCCGGCACCTCGTCGGCGATGTCGAGCGACCGGCGCCATGCCATGTCGCGGCGCCCGGGATTAAAAATCCCCTGCTCCACACCGCGCGTCCAGATGCCGATATCGTAATTCATTCTCTGTTCGCGAAGAACCTGCGCAAAGCTTTCCGACGGCGCAATCAGCGCATCGCATTTGCGATAGAGCTTGCGCAGCCAGGCGACCATCACCGGTTCGAGGAACGACAGATTATAGTATCGGAAATAGGTTTCGAAGCGCGTGTGTACCGAACAGGCGACGGGCAAGCGTCTGCGGCGCGCCCATGCCGCAGCCTGCCGCGCGACACGATCGGGGCTGGAGATATGCACGACATTGGGCGCGAAATTGACGATGTCCTCGCGGACGCGCGACGAAAAGGAGACGGGAATGCGATATTCGCTACGCCCCGGAATCGCGATCGACGGCACACTGACAAGGTCGCCGGTCGGCTCGAAATCGGGGTTCGCGATCGTCGGCGAATAGACGCGCACGGCGGCGCCATGCGCCAACAGGTAGCCGACAAGGCGGTTGAGCGCCTTGTTCGCACCGTCGGTGGTCATATTGTAGTTGCCGCTGAACAGCGCGATGCGAAGGTCGGAAACGTCCATCGCGCCTGCGCTAGTCGTTCAGGCCGACAAAGGCAATTGCGTCAGAACTCGGCGGTCCGTTCCGACGGCGCTTCGAGATCGGCCTCGACCGGCGGGTGGAGTCGCACGCGGTGCACGCGGCGCTCGTCGGCCTCCGTCACCTCGATCCGCCAACCGCTGGGATGGAGCAGTATCTCGCCGACCTCGGGCACATGACCCGCGAGCACCGCGGCGAGGCCGCCGAGCGTATCGACATCTTCCTCGACCTCGGCAAGCCGCGGATCGATCGCTTCGCCGACATCGTCGAGTTCGGCGCGCGCATCGGCGTCCCAGCAGCCATCGTCGCCCGGGGCAAACAATAGGGTGGGCTCGTCGTCATGCTCGTCCTCGATCTCGCCGACGATTTCCTCGACCAGATCCTCGATCGTCAGCAGCCCCTCGGTGCCCGAATATTCGTCGATGACGATCGCCAGGTGGGTCCGTTTCGCGCGCATCTCGGCAAGCAGGTCGAGCACGCCCATCGATTGCGGGACGTAGAGCGGCTGGCGGATGAGGTCGAGCAGGGGCGGCGGCGTGCGCCCTTCGGCGAGCACGGCGAACACGTCCTTGACGTGGATCATGCCGACAACCTCGTCGAGATTTTCGCGATAGACCGGCAGGCGGCTGTGCCCCGCCTCGGCGAATAGCGCGACGATGTCGGCGAAGCTCGCGCTTTCGGAGATGGCGATGATGTCGGCGCGCGGCACCGCGACATCGTCGACCGTCTGCTCGCCAAAGTGAAGGATGTTGCGCAGCATCTTGCGCTCGATCGGCGACAGGTCGCCAACGACGCTGCTACCGCGCCGCTCCTGTCCGTCCTCCTCGGCCTCGTCGATGACCTCTTCGATCTGTTCGCGCAGCGACGGTTCCTTGTCGCCGCCGAACAACAGGGTTTTCAGCCCGGACAATAGTCCGGGTCTACTACTGTCCTCTTCCGATCGGTTCGAAGATCCCTGGTCGTCGGGCATAGATTTCGGCTTTTCCCTGTTAATCCTGATCCGCATATGGATTGGCGATGCCCAGCGATGCAAGCGCTTTCACCTCGAGCGCCTCCATCGCGCTGGCCGAAGCATCGTCCATATGGTCGTAACCGACGAGATGCAGCGTGCCATGGACGATCAGGTGCGTCGCGTGATCGACGATCGAAATCCCCTTTTCGTCCGCCTCGCGCGCGCAGGTTTCGCGCGCGAGCACGATATCGCCGAGCAGAATCTCGCCATCGTCGCTGTTCGACATCGCGATAAGAAGGTCGGCCTGCACCTGCGGAAAGGACAGAACGTTCGTCGGCTTGTCCTTGCCCCGGAAATCGCGGTTAAGGTCGTGCACCTCGTCGTCGTTGGTGAGCCGCACCGAAACCTCCACCAGCGGCGCAGCGTCGGCGAGCGAGGCATAGGGCGTGAGTGCGAGCGCCGCCGCGACCGCTTCGCCTGCCCGCGCATCCCAGTCGAGCGCATCGGGCCATGGCGTCTCGGCGTGGGTTTCAACGCTCAGCATGGCGAATCCTGCCGTCCAGGAACGACGGAAAACTGCGCAACTTCACTCTGGAATCGCGTATCGGGGCCGGCAAGGCGCGCCGGCATCGGGTCGGGATGATTCATGGCGCGACGCTATAGCCGCGCCACGATGTAGGACAGCAAAAAAGGGAGTCCGCGCCGTCCGGCAACTGGCGGCGGGCACGGCACGTCTGGCCGCCAACACTTAGCAATTTAACTTTGCGGTAAACATGAACCTTTTTCCATTGCGCGTGTTTCCCAATGCTATTCAGGAGGTTGGTGCAACGATGCGTTTCTACGAAGCAACCCGATTTCTCTTTCCCCGCCATTATGAACGCCGGATCATGGCGATCTGCTTTGGGGCCATCCACTTGCCACTGATCGGCTATATCCTGTTCCAGAGCTGGCGAAGCGACTGGGACGTAACGC
>JAFAED010000401.1 GCA_023424275.1 Pseudomonadota bacterium
CCGCCAACCAGGGAACGACGATCGCCGATGCTCTGTGGAGCACGCAGATGCGGCTGATGGACGATAAGCAGACGTCGCATCCCTATTATTGGGCGGGTTTCGCGATCATCGGCGACGGCAGCCAGGCCCTGCTGCACGACGGCACGGCGACCGCTGCGGCCGCCCCCGCCGGGGAGGCCGCCGGCCGCGCCGCCCGCTAACCGCATGACCACCGCCGAAACGATCCTTCCCGCGACGGACGTCGTCGCGCCGGGCGACCAGCAGGCCGCCGTGCCGCTGCGCAAGCGCGTGCGCCGGCTGGTCATGCAGCTCGGCCCGTCGCGGATGGCGGCGACGATCCTGTTCCTCGTCGTCGCGGTGCTGATCGCGCGGTTCAGCTGGCAGATGCCGCTGGTCGATGCCGCCGAACGCGCGCTGTACGACGCGCGCGCGACGCTGATGGCGCCGCATGTCGAACAGGACAAACGCATCGTCATGGTGACCTATAATGACGAGACTTTGTTCAACACCGGCATCCGCTCGCCGCTCGACCGGACCCTGCTCGCCAATGCGCTCGGCAATCTCGACCAGATGGGGGCAAAGGCGATCGGCATCGATATCGCGTTCGATTCGCCGCGCCCCGACGACGATCTGCTGAAGGCGCAGCTCCGCGCGATGAAGACGCCGACCTGGCTCGCCTATGCCGAGCAGGCGAGCAATCCGAACACCATTTTTTACGAACAGCAGAAGTTCCTCGAAGCGTTCATCGCCGACGTCACGACCGCCAAGACGAAGCCAACGAGCGTGCTGTTCCGCACCGACGACGACAGCGTGATCCGCAACTGGCCCGACCGGCCCAAGAATCTGCCGCCTTTGATGTCGAACGCCTTGGCCCCGGTCGATCCGGCGCACGCGAATTTCCAGGGCAATATCCGGTTCCTCGTTCCCGCCCGCGCGGCAAAGGGGCAGGAGGAGCCCGTCTTCGCCAATATCCCGATCGACACGTTCGCGCTGCCGATGGATGCCGACATGCGCGCCGGTTTCGCCGAACTGGTCAAGGACCGTTATGTCCTGATCGGCGGCGACATTATCGACAATGACCAGTTCAACACGCCTCTGAGCGCCTTTCCCGATGCGATCACGGGGCAGCATGAGACGATGATCGGGCTGGAAGTCCATGCGCATATGCTGGCACAGCAACTCGACAAGGCATGGTCGCGCCCGCTGCCCGGTCCGGCGCTATGGGCGCTTGCGATGCTCGTCGTGCTCGCGGGCGGCCTCACCAGCCTCATCGACCTGCGCGCGCGCTGGGTCGCGGTCGCCTTTCTCGGGCAAATGGCCTTTTTCGTCGCCTTTCCCTTTTGGTTGCAGGGTCGCGGCATCGACACGACGACGCTGCCCACCTTCGGTTGGGCGATCGGCTGGCTGTTCGGTTACGCGGCGCTTGGCACCGCGGCGCGCACGGTCGGCTCGCGCCAACGCGCCTTCGCGCAATCGGCGCTGGGCAAATATCTGCCCGCCGACGTCGCGGCGCAGATCATGCGCGATCCCGACCAGCTTTCGCTCCATGGCGAGCGGCGCAACATCTTCTGCGTCTTCACCGACCTCGAAGGCTTTACCAAGCTCAGCCATGCGGTGACGCCGGAAACCGTCGCACGACTGCTCAACGAATATCTCGACCGCCTGTCGGACATCGTGCTCGCGCATGGCGGGACGATCGACAAATTCGTCGGCGATGCGGTCGTCGCCTTTTGGGGAGCACCGCTCAGCCGTCCTGACGATGGGCCGCAAGCGGCAGCAGCAGCGCTGGCAATGTACGAAGCCGGCGAGAAATTCCGCATCGACCTTGCCGCCGAGGACGTGCCGCCGATCGGCATGACGCGCGTCGGGCTGCACGTCGGCGATGCAATCGTCGGCAATTTCGGCGGCGAAGGGCGCATCCAGTACACCGCACTCGGCGACAGCATGAACACCGCATCGCGGCTGGAGGCGGCGAACAAGGGCTTGAAGACCGGGGTGCTGATCTCGGCCGAGGCGGCGGCACGCTCGGGCCGCGACGACCTGGTGCCGATGGGCCGCGTGACGCTGCGCGGCCGGGCGCAGCCGGTCGACGTTTTCACGCCGCGTCCCGATCTTGTCCCGGAACGGCGCGCCCGCATCGCGGCGCTTGTCGCGGCGCACACGGCGGGCGATAAAAATGCCTATGTGACCGACGCCACAGCGCTGGCGGGCGAATTTGGTCAGGATGCATCCATCATGTTCCTGATAGAACGCCTGAACGAGACCGAAAAAGGAGAAAGCTATGTCCTTTCCTGATTTGCGGATGCGCCGCATGGGGCTGACCGCCGCCGCCGCGATCATGGCCGTGGCAGTCGTCGGGACGGCCGCCGCGCAATCGATGGTCGTCCGCTCGACCGGGCCGTCGGCGGGCAAATATCCGACCGGCGCCAAGCTGAAATCGACCGACAAGCTGACGCTCGTCGCCGGCGACAAGGTGGTGCTGATGCAGGCGGGCAAGACCCGCACGCTGTCGGGACCCGGCACCTTCGGCGCCAGCGGCACGGTCCAGGCCAGCCAGTCGATGAGCGGCACGGTGACGCGCATGCTCGCCAAGGGGCCCACGATGCGCTCGCGCGGCGGATTTTCGCGCGGTCCCAACGACCCCGTGCCGACCGAGGCGCGCGCGCCCAATTTGTGGATCCTCGATTATCGCGAGGCCGGGACCTTCTGCGTCCTCGACCCCGCGACGCTGATGCTGTGGCGCCCGAACATGGAGGGCGACACCGCGCTGGAGATCGAAAGCGCCGGAAAAAAGGCCACCGTCGCCCTCGTCGACGGCGCCAATTTCCGCAAATGGCCCGCCGATGTCCTGCCCGTGCAATATGGCACCGACTATCACCTGTCGGGGGGCGGCCTCGCGAAGCCGGTGACGGTGCGCTTCGCGCCGATGGACAATGCGCCCGACACGGTCGAGGGGTCGATCGACATGCTGATGGCGAAAGGCTGCTCGCCGCAGCTCGACCGCCTCGTGGATACGATGTCGGAAGCGGAAGCGGGATAAGCCCAGGGGGTCGGGTGGGCATTGAACCCACCCAATCCATCTGATAACAATCGGAAGAAAAGCCGCCGACACGTTGGCGGAACCTTTCCTTGGGTCGAAAATTCGCTCTGCCGGTCGCCGGCGGGGCCGGTTGAATTGGCGCACCGCGACATGGCGGTCGCGTCGTACGCAAGGGGTGGTGATGTTCACGGGGGATCTGGGACTTATTGCGATCGCACGGCCGAAACAGGCCGCGGTTCGCCGGGCGCTTGCCTGTTCTGCCGGACTGGTCGTTGCGGCGCTGCCCGTAGCAGCCCTGGCGCAGACATCGCCGCAGATACCGACGCGCGAGGAAATCCAGCGGCCGGCGCCGCCGCCCGTGACGCAGCCGAACGAGCAGATCGTTTCGACCGACGACAGTATCGAACGCGCGCCCTGCCCGCTTGCCGACCCGCAATTCGCCAATGTCCGCTTCACCTTGCGCGGGGTCGAATTTTCGAGCGCTGAGGGCATCGACGCCGCGACGCTCGCGCCGAGCTGGTCCGACCGCGTCGGGCAGGAGCTGCCGATTTCGGTGGTGTGCGACATTCGCGACCGCGCCGCGACGATGCTGCGCAGCCAGGGTTATCTGGCCGCCGTGCGCGTGCCCGCGCAGACGATCGGCGACGGCATCGTCCGGCTCGATATTCTCACCGCGCGCATGACACGGGTCGAAGTGCGCGGCGATGCCGGCGCCAACGAACGGCTGCTGCAACGCTATCTGTCGCGGCTCGACGACCAGCCGGTGTTCAACATCGTCGATGCCGAACGCTATCTGTTGCTGGCCCGCGACATTCCCGGCCTCGACGCACGGTTGACGCTGCGCCCCGGTGCAGCGCCCGGTGAAGTCGTCGGCGAGGTGACGGTATCGCGCACGCCCGTCATCCTCGACTTCAGCGCTCAGAATTTCGGGTCGCGCGACGTCGGTCGCTGGGGCGGTATCGCGCGCGCGCGGTTCACCGGGCTGACCGGCATGGGCGACCTCACCACCGCCAGCTTCTATTCGACCCCCGATTTCGACGAGCAGAATGTCGTGCAGCTTGCACATGAGTTCCGCGTCGGCGGCGAAGGGCTGCGCCTTGGCGCAAGCTATACCTATGCCTGGACGCGCCCCGACATCGTCGCGCTCCCGATCAAGTCGAAAACCCAGATCGCCAGCCTCTTCGCGACCTACCCGCTCACCCTCACGCAGGCCGAGCGGATCACGATCGGCGGCGGGCTCGATTTCATCGATCAGGACATCGGCCTGGGCGGCGTCCCGATCAATCGCGACCGCCTGCGCGTCTTCAACCTGCGCGCCGATGCCAGCTGGATCGATCCTGCGTCGATTTCGGGGCGCAGCGGGTTCAGCCCGTCGGAACCGCGCTGGGCCTATTCGACATCGTTCGAAGTGCGGCAAGGCGTCAATTTCCTGGGCGCCAGCGACGATTGCGGCCCGACCGGCGCCGCCTGTTTCCTGCCCGGCGTGGTGCCGCTGACACGGATCGAGGGCAAACCCGATGCGTTCCTCGTCCGCGCCAACGCGCTCGCCGAATGGCGGCCGGCGAAACTGTTCACGCTGTCGGCGGCGCCCCGCGCGCAATGGGCGAGCGATCCGCTGCTCGCCTATGAAGAATTTTCGGGCGGCAATTTCACCGTCGGGCGCGGCTTCGACCCCGGCACGGTGATCGGCGACAACGGCGTCGGCGTCGCGATCGAGGCGCGCTACGGCTCGTTCGTTCCCGCGAATACCAAGAGCTTCGCCTTCCAGCCCTTCGCCTTTTTCGACGCGGCATGGGTATGGAACAAGGACCGGGCGTTCGCCGGGCTGAATCCGCAGAAACTCTATTCGGCCGGTGGCGGCGTGCGCGTCGCCTATGGCGATATCGGGCGGCTCGACGTGACGCTCGCCGTGCCGCTCAACCGCGGCGGCTTCCTGACCGAACGCCCCGATCCGCGCCTGCTCGTGTCGCTGACCACCCAATTCGGCGTGAGGGCCCGCTGACATGACCTTTGCCCATGACCCTGCATCGAGGACGACCGACATGCGTGCCACCGCCATCCCCTCGCCGCACCGCAACGGAAAACGGCGCCTGTTCGAAAGCTGCGCGATCGCCGCAGGCATGATGGCGCTGGCCTATGGCGGCCCGGCGCTGGCGCAGGTGGCGGGATCGGGCACGGTGACCAACCTGCCCGCGGGCACGACGAACGGCACCGGCGTGAACCCGTCGATCGTGACCGTCAACGGATCGCAGAATATCGTCACCTGGACCCCGTCGAACACCCCGGTCGGCGGCGTGATCGATTTCCTGCCGTCGGGTAACACGCTGAATTTCGTCGGCGATACGCCAGGCTATATCGTCCTCAACCGCTTTACATCGGCATCGGGCACGTCGATCACCGACCAGATCGCACTCAACGGCACGGTCAACAGCACCATCGGGTCGACCACCGGGCCGCGCGGCGGCAATATCTGGTTCCAGAATGCCGGCGGCATCCTGATCGGCAGCAGCGGCGTCATCAACGTCGGCAGCCTTGTGCTGACGTCGAACGATATCGATACGACGGGGGGGCTGCTGGGCCCCGGCAACACGATCCGCTTTCGCGGCGCACCGGGAAGCACCGCATCGGTCAGCGTCCTCGGTTCGATCGACGCGAGCAATGTCGGCAATCCGGGCAGCAGCTATGTCGCGCTGGTCGCGCCGCGCGTCGTCCAGGCGGGCGCCGTGCGCGTCGACGGATCGGCCGCCTATGTCGCCGCCGAACAGGCCGACATCCGCATCAACAACGGCCTGTTCGACATCAATGTGACGGTGGGCGCCGAAGGCGGCAACGTCATCACGCATACGGGTAGCACCAGCGGTCCCGCGCATCAGCAGGGCGATGTCGACCAGAACCGCATCTATATGGTCGCGATCCCCAAGAATGACGCGGTCACGATGCTCGTATCGGGGCAGATCGGTTATGACGATGCGCTGTCGGCGCAGGTCGACCCCGACGGCGCGGTGCGCCTGTCGGCGGGCTATAATATCACCGGCGGCGAACTCGACAGCGCACCGGTCAACGCGACCGCGGCAAATATCTCCATCGCCGACACGCTGTTTCGCAGCGACACCGTTGCGCGCTCCAGCGGCGCGCTGGTCGGACAGCCGGTTCAGGTCTTGCCCCCGCCCGTCCTTCCCTTTGCCCCGCCGCCGCAGCAGGGCCGCATCGTCGTCCAGGGCAATGGCACCTTCATCGGTGACGCCAGCGCGACGTTCAACGTCAATGCCGGCCGCGCAGTCGGCGCGACGGGCAACTTCACCGTCCAGTCGGGCGGCGCGAACGGAGCGCCGGGCAATGCATCGGTCAACGTCAATGGCGGCCAGTTCGGCGTCAGCAACAATCTGACGATTTCCGCCAATGGCGCGGTGGACGCGGCGACCGGCGACAGCATCGGTGGCACCGCACGG
>JAFAED010000179.1 GCA_023424275.1 Pseudomonadota bacterium
TCACCCTTGGGGGTGATCTTGCCGGCCAGAATGTCGCCCGGGCCGACTTCGGCACCGATGTAGACGATGCCCGCTTCGTCGAGGTTGCGCAGCGCTTCCTCGCCGACGTTCGGGATGTCGCGCGTGATGTCTTCCGGCCCAAGGCGCGTGTCGCGCGCAGTGACTTCGAATTCCTCGATGTGGATCGAGGTGAAGACGTCGTCCTTCACGATGCGTTCGCTGATGAGGATCGAGTCCTCATAGTTGTAGCCGTTCCACGGCATGAACGCGACGAGCACATTCTTGCCGAGCGCCAGTTCGCCAAGCTCGGTCGACGGACCGTCGGCGATGATGTCGCCCGCGCGGACGACCTCGCCCACCTTCACCAGCGGACGCTGGTTGATGCAGGTGTTCTGGTTCGAACGCTGGAACTTCTGGAGGCGATAGATGTCGACGCCCGACTTGCCGGGTTCGACCATATCGGTCGCACGGATAACGATACGCGTCGCGTCGACCTGGTCGATCACGCCGCCGCGGCGCGCCGCGATGGCCGCGCCCGAATCGCGCGCAACGGTTTCTTCCATGCCGGTGCCGACGACCGGCGCTTCGGCGCGGATCAGCGGCACAGCCTGACGCTGCATGTTCGAACCCATGAGCGCGCGGTTGGCGTCATCGTTTTCGAGGAACGGGATCAGCGATGCCGCGACCGAAACGAGCTGCTTCGGCGACACGTCCATCAGCGTGATCTGATCGCGCGGCGCCATCAGGAATTCACCCGCTTCGCGCGCCGAGATCAGCTCGTCGATGAAGCTGCCGTCGGGGTTGAGGTCGGCGTTCGCCTGCGCAACCGTGTGCTTCTGCTCTTCCATTGCCGACAGATAGACGACGTCGGTCGTGACCTTGCCGTCGACGATCTTACGATACGGAGTTTCGATGAAGCCGTATTTGTTCACGCGCGCAAAGGTTGC
This sequence comes from Pseudomonadota bacterium, assembly GCA_023424275.1. Taxonomy (GTDB): domain Bacteria; phylum Pseudomonadota; class Alphaproteobacteria; order Sphingomonadales; family Sphingomonadaceae; genus Sphingopyxis. The sequence continues at coordinate 948 of JAFAED010000179.1, forward strand.
GAGCGAGTTGATCAGACCGATGTTCGGGCCTTCCGGCGTTTCGATCGGGCAGATACGGCCATAGTGCGTCGGATGAACGTCGCGGACTTCGAAGCCCGCGCGTTCGCGCGTCAGACCGCCCGGCCCGAGCGCCGACACGCGGCGCTTGTGCGTCACTTCCGACAGCGGGTTGGTCTGGTCCATGAACTGCGAGAGCTGCGACGAACCGAAGAATTCGCGAACCGCGGCAACCGCCGGCTTCGCGTTGATCAGGTCGTTCGGCATCACGGTCGACACGTCGACCGAGCTCATGCGCTCCTTCACCGCACGCTCCATGCGGAGCAGGCCGACGCGATACTGGTTTTCCAGCAATTCGCCGACCGAGCGGACACGACGGTTACCGAGGTTGTCGATATCGTCGATTTCGCCCTTGCCGTCCTTCAGGTTCACCAGTTCCTTGACGACGGCGAGGATGTCCTCGCTGCGCAGCGTGGTGACCGTGTCCTCGGCGTCGAGGCCAAGGCGCATGTTCAGCTTGACGCGGCCCACGGCCGACAGGTCGTAACGCTCGGGGTCGAAGAACAGGCCGCCGAACAAGGCTTCCGCGGTTTCGCGCGTCGGCGGTTCGCCGGGGCGCATCACGCGATAGATGTCCGAAAGCGCCTGGTCGCGGTCCTCGGCCTTGTCGGCCTTCAGCGTGTTGCGGATCCAGGGACCGGTGTTGTTGTGGTCGATGTCGAGCAGGACGAGCTTGTCGATGCCCGCGCCGTCGATCTTCTCAAGATTTTCGGCGCTCACTTCGTCGCCGGCTTCGATGTAGATCTCGCCGGTGGCTTCGTTGATCAGGTCATAGGCGCTGTAACGGCCGAAGATTTCTTCGGTCGGGATCAGCAGCGTGTCGAGACCGTCCTTCGCGGCCTTGTTGGCAAGGCGCGGGCTGATCTTGTGGCCGGCGGCGAAGACGACTTCGCCGGTCTTGGCGTCCACCACATCGAACGCGGGCTTCGAACCGCGCCAGTTTTCGACGACGAAGGGAACCTTCCAGCCGTTTTCGGCGCGCTCGAAGACGAGGCGGTCATAGAAATGGTTGAGGATTTCCTCGCCCGACATGCCCAGCGCGTACAGCAGGCTGGTGACCGGCAGCTTGCGCTTGCGGTCGATACGGACGTTGACGATGTCCTTGGCGTCGAATTCGAAGTCGAGCCACGAACCGCGATACGGGATCACGCGCGCGGCGAACAGGAACTTGCCCGACGAGTGGGTCTTGCCGCGGTCATGGTCGAAGAGCACACCCGGCGAACGGTGCATCTGCGACACGATAACGCGCTCGGTACCATTGACGAAGAAGGTGCCGTTTTCGGTCATGAGCGGCATGTCGCCCATGTAAACGTCCTGCTCCTTGATATCGAGGACCGAACGGGTGTCGGTTTCGCTGTCGACTTCAAAGACGATCAGGCGCAGCGTGACCTTCATCGGCGCCGCATAGGTGATGCCGCGCTGACGGCATTCCTCGACGTCATATTTCGGGTCTTCGAGTTCGTAGTGAACGAAGTCGAGCTCGGCGGTGCCGGCGAAATCGCGGATCGGGAAAACGCTGCGCAGCGTCTTTTCGAGACCCGAAACATAGCCGATCGACGGATCGGACCGCAGGAATTGTTCATAGGATTCGCGCTGCACCTCGATGAGGTTGGGCATGTCCACCGCTTCGTGGATGTTGCCGAACAGCTTACGGATTCGCTTGCTTGCGGTTGCTTCGAGGGCCTTGCCCACCGACTTCGCCTTGGTCGCCATAAGTGATTGTCTCGCCTTACAAAAAATCAGGTCGCGAGCGCATCGACGCGAAAAAAGCCGCAGGCAACCGTTGCCGGTTTACCGCAGCTTTCCAACGCTGTCGAAATCCCCGCCGCCCTATCCGTACAGCCCGCTGCGCAATGTCAGGCTCTATCTCGGACGGTTGGGTATGGAGCGCGATATAGGATTTGGGGCGTGCGGTGTCAACGGGTGCGCGGCCGTCAGGTCGCGAGGGGGCTCGCCGTCGGCGCCCCCTTCCCTGCGACCCCGGCGAACAGGTCGACGCCCTTCCTCGCCGCTGCATGGCGCGCCGCGACCGGGTTGATGCCCGCCATGGTGAGCGCCAGCATACCGACCACCAGCGCATCGACCAGCAACAACGGCCAGTCGAGGATCGCGGGGGCAAAGATGGCGCCAAAGCTGAGCGCATAATGGAGGATCATCAGCGGCAGCACCCCGGCGAGGACCAGCAGCACCGTGCGCCAGAAGCTGCCCGACATGATCCGGACCGAGCGGATGGGACCGATCGCTATATTGCCGAGCGTCCATGCGACGGTCCACGCGGTGAAATAGATGCCCGCGATGCCGCCGAGCAACGCCAGCGCATAGCCGGTCCATTGCCCCACCGTGCCCGTCAATCCCATCAGGCCGGTCAGCGATGGGCCGAACAAGCCCCACCATTGCTGCACGCCGTTGAGTGCGAACAGGATCAGCCACAGGCCGGCGGCGGGCCATTCGATACGGCGCGCACGTGCCGTATCGCCGTCGAACAGCATATAGCGGGTGAACCAGTAACCGGGCAGCAGCAGCGCGAGCGTCTTGGCAAAGCCGAATTGCAATCGCAACGGATCGGCCTCCGCGGACTTGGCACCGGCGATCCCATCGTACATTCCGGCCTGCCATTCGACGACATGCTGCGCAAGTTCGACCAGCACGGGCACGAGGAAGAGGAGCGGACAGGCGAAGGCAAAGGCCCAGGCGCCGCGATAGATGGATGCGATATCAGTCTTCATCGGGAGCACCTTCGGGATCGAAAAGGATGAGGTCGCCGGGCTGGCATTCGAGGACGCGGCAGATGGCGTCGAGCGTCGAGAAACGGATCGCCTTCGCCTTCCCCGTCTTGAGCACCGACAGGTTGGCGACGGTGATGCCGACACGCTCGCCGAGTTCGGTCAACGTCATGCGCCGCCGCCACAGCATGTCGTCGAGCTGGATGCGGATCGCCATCAGATCGTCTGCTCAAGCTCTTCGCGCATCGCCGCACCCTGTTCGAAGATGCGCGCCAGGATGAAGAGCATCAGCACCGCAAGCCATGCGGTCAGGCTGGGCTGCCAACCGAAATGTTCGCCGCTGGCGACGATCAGTTGATAGGATATCCAGCCATAGCC
>JAFAED010000209.1 GCA_023424275.1 Pseudomonadota bacterium
GTCGTGCGCACCGCTGGTCTCGATGATCAGCCCGGCGTCGAAGCAGGCGGCGGTGATGGTCGCGGCCAATTCGCCCGACCCGACATTGATGCCGCGCATCATGCCGCGGCCGCGCACCTCGAAGCCATGTTCGGCGGCGATCCGGTCGAGCCGCATCGCGAGGAGCGCGCCGCGCCTGTCGATGTCGCGCTGGAAATCGCCCATGCTCCAGAAATGGCGGAGCGCGGCGGTCGCGGTGACGAAAGCATGGTTGTTGCCGCGGAAGGTGCCATTGTGTTCGCCCGGCGCCCATTGGTCGAGCTCGGGGCGCAGCAAGGTCAAGGCGAAGGGCAGGCCCATGCCCGACAGCGATTTCGCGAGCGTCACGATATCGGGGGTGAAGCCCATATCCTCGAAGCTGAAGAAACCGCCGGTACGGCCGCAGCCCGCCTGGATGTCGTCGACGATCAGCAAGGCGCCATGCGCCTTGGCAATGTCGGCGATGCGGCGAAGCCATTCGGGCGAGGCGGCATTGAGCCCGCCTTCGCCCTGCACCGTTTCGACGAGGATCGCCGCGGGGGCGTCGAGCCCGCTCGACGGATCGGCAAGCCGTTGTTCGAGAAGGTCGGCGGTGTCGACGTCGGGGCCGTAATAGCCGTCATAGGGTTCGTGCGAGACATGCGCGAGGGGGACGCCCGCACCGCCGCGCTTGGCGGCATTGCCGGTGCACGCAAGCGCGCCCAGCGTCATGCCGTGGAAGCCGTTGGTGAAAGCGATCACCAGCTCGCGTCCGGTCACCTTGCGCGCGAGCTTGATCGCCGCCTCGACCGCGTTGGTGCCGGTCGGGCCGGTGAACATCGCGCGATAGTCGAGACCGCGGGGCTGGAGGATCAGCTCCTCGAAGACCTTCAGGAAGTCCGCCTTGGCCTCGGTGTGGAGATCGAGCCCATGCGCAATGCCGTCGGCCGCGATATAGTCCAGCAGCGCCTGCTTCAGGATCGGATGATTGTGACCATAGTTCAGGGTCGAACAGCCCGACAGAAAGTCGAGATAGCGGCCGCCCTGATCGTCGTGCATCCAGACGCCCTCGGCCTTGCCGAACTGGCGCGGCATCGATCGGGCATAGCTTCGCACCGCGGACTCGCGGCGTTCATAGATGGTCCGGTCCGGAAGCGATCCGGACGGCTTGAGCTGCATCAACATGCTAATCCCCTTTAGTCGGTAGAAATCGTGGCGAGCGGCCCGATACGGGCCAGATATTCGGTCGGATGGACGCCCGCGAAATGCGCCTCGCGTTCGAACATCACGCTGCGTTCGAGTGCTGCGTCCTGCTCGCGGGCGAGCTTGCGAAAGAGGCCCCAAGACGCGCTATTGTCGTCCGTCACGGTGGTAATGAGATGGGTAACACCCGCTTGCGCGGGGCGGGCGAGCAGTTCGCCGATCATCCGTCCAGCGAGGCCACGCCCCCGGGCTTCAGGCGCGACCGCGACCTGCCAGACAAAGAAGGTCTCGGGTTCCGACGGGAGGCGGTGGCCCGATACCCAGCCGATGAGTCGGCCGTCCCTTTCAGCGACCACGCAATGGTCGGCGAAGTGCGAACATTGGATGAGATTGCAATAACGCGAATTGCGATCGAGCGGAGGACAGATGCCGATGAGCGCGGTCACGGCCGGGCCATCGGTCGAAACTGGAGGGCGGAACCGACAGGCCGGCTCCGCCCTCGCCCCTTTTGATTGATCGGAAATTGACGAGGGCTCTACGTTCTGGCGGTCCAGAATCTTTCATCTCCTGAAATATATGGAAACTGCAGCTCGAGGCGAACTGCGCGAGTCGCCCTTAAAACTAATCATTTCATCGACACTTTCAACCCGCCCGACCGAATTTTATTTCGGTTGACGAAAGAATATTGTCGAGGCAGTCGGTCACGAACGACGGCAAAGTCACGTCGACCGCCACTGTCGGAGACGCAATGGACCAGGAAATAGCCACCGGAACGCTTCGTGCGTTGCGCAAGATTCTTCGGGCGACCGAAGCCGGAACCAGAAAACTCGCAAGCGCGACCGGCCTCACACCTTCGCAGCTTCTGGTTCTCCGTGAAATCGGCGCCCGGCGGGGCATCACGCCGGGCTCGATCGCACAGCAACTGCAGTTCAGCCATGCGACCATCACCGCCATCGTCGACCGCCTTGCCGCCCTAGGCCTGGTGACCCGAACGCGGAGCGAGGCGGACAAGCGCCAATTTCTTCTTGAGATCACGCCCGATGGCAGCCGCACCGCGGCCGAAGCCCCCGACATGCTGCAGGAGATATTCCTGCACCGCTTCACGATGTTGCCGACTTGGGAGCAGGCGATGATCTTTGCAGGCGCCGAGCGGCTCGCCGCGATCCTGGGCGGCGAAGCCGACGCCGCCCCCCTGCTAGACACCGGCGCGATCGACCGCAGCGGCAGCGAGTAGCGCGCACTGATATCCCGGATGAGGAAAGCCCACGTCCGCCGAATGGCCGGTACGATCGGCCTCGGGAACAAGCCCTCGCGATCGAGCATGCCTCGTTCGGGTTGACGGCCA
>JAFAED010000212.1 GCA_023424275.1 Pseudomonadota bacterium
CCAAATGGTCGACCGAAGAGGCTCGCGACCGCGTCAACGAGGCCGAGCTGCAAAGGCGCGAGGCCGCGGCGTCGGGCGAATATCAGGCAAAGACCGAGATCGGCTGGGGCCACCAGATCCGCTCGTACGTCCTCCAGCCGTACCAGCTGGTGAAGGACCTCAGAACCGGGGTCACCTCGACCGCGCCGTCCGATGTGCTCGACGGCGCGCTCGACCCGTTCATGGCGGCCGCGCTGTCGCAGAAGGTGACGGGCGAAAAGGTCGAAGTGGAAGATATCGACTGATGCACCGCGCGGTGGTCCTTGCCGCGCTGGCGTTCCTGCCGCTGCTCGGCGGCTGCGATGCGCCATGGTCCGACGATGGCGATCGCGCGACCAGCGCGCGCGATTTCCCGCCCGCCGACCGGCCGGTGGCGCCGACCGTATCGACCAAATGGTCGACCGAAGAGGCTCGCGACCGCGTCAACGAGGCCGAGGACGTCATGGATTCGGCCGACGTCCGCCCGGGCATGACCGTCGCCGATATCGGCGCGGGCGACGGCTATTACACCGTGCGTCTGGCGCAGCGGGTCGGCACGAACGGCCGCGTGCTGGCGCAGGACATCATTCCCGAGGTGATCGAACGCCTTGCCGACCGTGTCGCACGCGAGCGGCTCGACAATGTCTCGCTCAAACTCGGCGCGGTCGACGACCCGCGCCTGCCCGCGGCGAGCTTCGACCGCGTCTTCATGGTCCATATGTATCACGAGATCGGCGAACCCTATGCCTTCCTCTGGCGGCTGCGCCCCGCGCTGCGCAAGGGCGGGCAAGTGCTCGTCGTCGACGGCGATCGTCCGATCGCGCAGCATGGCACGCCGTTCCGCCTGCTCGTCTGCGAGTTTGAGGCGGTGGGCTACAAGCTTGTCTCCTATGACGACAAGCAGCATGCCGGCGGCTATCTCGCGCGCTTCGAGCCCGAGGGCAAACGCCCCGCGCCGGACGCGATCAAGGTCTGCAAAAACCCCTAATAGACGAGCAGCTGGTCGTCCGGCCCGGCCTCGGCCAGAAAGCTGACGAGGCCGCCGCTGCGCACCTGTGGCACCAGCTCGCTCGCGGTCATGCCGACAAGCGCCATGCCCGACTGGCAGACGATCAGGCGCACATCCATCGCCATCGCCTCGGCGATCAACGAGACAAGGTCGGGCTGCCCGGCGGCACGGCGCGCGGCGTCGCCGTCGAATGCGACGGGGGTGCGGAGCAGCGCCGCCGCCTCGCCCTGCAGGAAGATGCGCGCCGGCCGGCCAAGCGCCGCCGCCGCGGCTGCGGTTTCCAGCGCGGCATAGAAACGCTGGCCGTCGGGCGATGCGACGATGATGTTCAGCCCCGGCATATCGGGCACTCCGGATCCTTGGCGACCGCAACCTCGCGCCAGCGCCGGTCGAGCATGTCGACGATCGCCAGCCTGCCGCCCAGCGTCTGGCCCCAACCGGTGAGGGCCCGCACGGCTTCGAGCGCCGCCATCGTCCCGATCATGCCCGCGAGCGCCCCCATCACGCCCTGTTCGGCGCAATTGATGCCGGGGCGGTCGGGGTCGTCGCCGACCAGGCAGGCGTAGCAGGGGGCATCGGCGCGCCAGCCTTCGTACAGCGCCACTTGCCCCTCGAACGCGCCGATCGCGGCCGAGAGCAGCGGGATTTCGAGCGCCACGGCAGCGCGATTGACCGCAAGCCGCGTTTCGAAATTGTCGCAGCCGTCGAGGATCAGGCTCGCACCGGCGAGCAGCGTTTCGGCATTGGCCGCGTCGATCCGTCGGGTGACGGCGACGACATCGACATGCGGATTGATCCGCCGCGCCGCGTCCGCCGCGACCACCGCCTTGGGCGCCCCGATATCGGCATCGGTGAACAGCGGCTGGCGCTGCAAATTGCTGAGCTCGACATGGTCATGGTCGATGATCGTCAGCTTGCCGACGCCAGCCGCCGCCAGATAGGTGATCGCCGGACAGCCGATCCCGCCGGCGCCGATCACCGCGACATGCGCGGCCTTCAGCTTCGCCTGCCCCGCGCCGCCAAAGGCGGGCAGGATGATCTGGCGGGCATAGCGGTCGAGTTCGGCGTCGGAGAGCAATCAGGGCATCCTGAAAAAGCCGCTCGCCCTGAACTTGTCGAAGGGCCGTTCTTTCTTTCGGCCGTCGAAAAAGGAAGAACGGTGCTTCGACAAGCTCAGCACGAACGGAACGAGAAAAACATGACGGCTATTCCGACCGCCGCATCTTGACCGCAGACAGCGATCCGACATTGGCGGGGACCACGTCGTCTTCGGGCGTCTCTTCGCTATTTGCGCTCGCCACGCCGGTCGATCCGAAGCCGCCCGCGCCGCGCGCGGTCTCGTCGAGCGTTTCGACCTCGGCAAAGGCGGCGCGCTGGACCGGCGCCGGGACGAGCTGCGCGATGCGGTCGCCGCGCCGGATCTCGAAATTATCCTCGCCCAGATTGGCAAGGATCACCTTCACTTCGCCGCGATAGTCGCTGTCGATCGTGCCCGGCGTATTAAGGCAGGTGACGCCATGTTTGAGCGCAAGGCCCGAGCGCGGGCGCACCTGTACCTCGTACCCGGCAGGGATCGCCATCGCGAAGCCGGTCGCGACCGCGTGGCGTGTGCCGGCGCGCAGTGTCAGCGTTTCCGCCGCGACGACATCCATCCCCGCGGCGCCGTCCGAAGCATAGGCGGGCAGGGGCAGGCCACCGCCATTGGGCAGCCGCTGAATGGCGATTTCAATCTCTTTCAGGGGGTGCGATTTTTTCGAGTTCATCGGCGATCTTTTCCATCAATTTGCGGGCGACGGCCTGTTTGGGCAGCCGGTCCCAGCTGTCTACGCCGTCTTTGCTAACGATATGCACCCGGTTGCTCTCGCCGCCCATCGGGTCGGCGGACACGTCGTTGGCAACGATCCAGTCGCATCCCTTGCGCGCGAGCTTTGCTTCGGCATGCGCGATCACATCGTTGGTCTCGGCGGCGAAACCGATCAGCAGCGGCGGGCGCTGCGGGCTTTTCGCGACGCTGGCGAGGATATCGGGATTTTCGGCGAGCGCGAGCGGTGGAACCTGTCCGCTGCCGTCCTTCTTGATCTTTTGCGGCGCGGTGTCGGCGGCGCGCCAGTCGGCGACGGCGGCGACCATGATCGCCGCATCGACGGGCAGCCCGGCTTCGACTTCGGCCGCCATTTCGCGCGCCGTTTCGACATCGACGCGGATCACGCCGGGCGGGGTCGGCAGCGGGACGGGGCCGGCGATCAGCAGCACCTCGGCGCCCGCTTCGGCGGCGGCGGCGGCGATCGCAAAGCCCTGCTTCCCGCTCGACCGGTTGGCGATGTAACGCACCGGGTCGATC
>JAFAED010000228.1 GCA_023424275.1 Pseudomonadota bacterium
CAGCTTCCTCGAAGCCGTGTCGATCGCCCCCCTTGCCGGCCGCGCGCTCGACGAGCAGGCCGCGTGGATTCGTGATATCGTCAGCGCATGACCGCCCTGTACGACCCGCGCGATCCCGCCGACATACGGCAGCTGATCGCCGAATATCCGCTCGCCTGGCTCGTGTCGCGCGACTTCCACGCCAGCCCGCTGCCGCTGATTGCCGAGACCGATACGAACGGCGACGTCGTCGCGCTGTTCGGTCACTGCGCTCTGCGCAACACGCTCGTTGGCGATTTCCGGTCAGATCCGCGCGGGCTCGTGCTGTTCAATGGACCCGCCGGCTATGTCCCGACGACATTGCTGTCGAAACCCGACTGGGCGCCGACCTGGAATTATGCCGTGCTGCGTTTCAGGGTCGAGGTCGAGTTCGTCGGCGACGAAACGCGCGATGCGATCGAGCAGCTCGTGGCGAAGATGGAGGGTGGCGCCTGGTCGACATCCAGCCTCGGCCCACGTTATGAAAAGATGCTCGACCAGATCTTCGCCTTTCGCGCCCATGTCCGCTCGGTCGAACACAGCTTCAAGCTGGGACAGGACGAAAGCGCGCAGGGCTTTTCGGAGATCGTCGCCGGCCATGGCGACCGGACGCTCGTGCAATGGATGGAAGGACAGACCCGACGGTGAAGCTTTTCTTCGACGAACGACAGACGGCGCACGCACCGCTGCGCGAACTGCATAATGGCGACTGGGTGCCCTATGCCGAAAATATCGAGCGCCCGCGCTCGATCGCCCGGCAATTTACCGATTGGCAGCCGGTGCGCGATTTCGGCATGGCCCCGCTGCTCGCGGTGCACGACGCCGATTATCTGGCCTTCCTCGAACGCGCGCATCGCGACTGGCTCGCCGCAGGACGCAGCGGCGACGCGATCGGCTACACCTTCCCGGTCCGGCGGCGGCGCCCGCTGGCATTCGGGCGCATCGACGCCGATCTCGGCGCGTACAGCTATGACGCCGGGACGCCGATCGCGGCGGGAACCTGGGAATCGGCCTATTGGTCGGCGCAGGGCGCGCTGACCGCGCTGGACCATCTGGCGGCAAGCGGCGAGGCTCACGCCTTCGCGCTCTGCCGCCCACCCGGCCACCACGCCGGGCGCGACTATATGGGCGGCTATTGCTACCTCAATAACGCCGCCATCGCGGCGCGCGAGGCGCATAATCGCGGCCTCGGCCCCGTGGCGGTACTCGACATCGATTATCACCACGGCAATGGCACGCAGGACATCTTCTACGGTGATCCGGACGTTTTCTTTTGCTCGATCCACGCCGATCCGCGTACCGATTATCCCTTTTACTGGGGGCACGCCGACGAAACCGGCGAGGATGCGGGACAAGGCAGCACGCTCAACCTTCCCCTGCCCCGCGGCACCGACGGGCAAAGCTATGCGCCCGCGCTCGACACCGCGCTCGCCGCCATTTCGGACTGGGGCGCGAAATTCCTCATCCTGTCGTTTGGCGCCGATACGCACAGCAGCGACCCGATTTCGAGCTTTGCGCTCGAACGCGAGGATTATGTCGTTCTGGCCGGCAAGATTGCCGCGCTCGGCGTTCCGACGCTGATCGTGATGGAGGGCGGCTATGCCGTCGGCGATCTCGGGCTGAACGTCGCCGCTTTTCTGTCCGGCTTCTGAAAACGAAAAAGGGGCCGCCCCGCTCGACCGGGCGGGGCGGCCCCTTTTCGCATGCTCAGTTCAGGCTGAACCGGACGCTCGCACCGATCGTGCGCGGGCGCGCGACCGATCCCGCGAACGAGAAGGGTGCGTTCAGGATGCCGTACTGGTTGAACAGATTCTTTGCGAACAGGCCGACCTCGATCCGTTCGTTCACCGTCAGCGACGCATTGAGGTCGATCAGGTGGAAATCCCCCTTTTCCAGCGTTGCGCCGAACGCCACCGGCGCGCTCGACATATAGCGGTGCGACAGGCCGATGCGCGGTTTCAGCGGCGAATCGGGCAAGGTCAGGTCGATCGAGTTCGACAATATCCATTCGGACGCACCGGGCAGGCGCGACCCCTTGGCATAGCCGCCGCCGGGCGCGAAGCTGTCGGGCAACAGCGACGACAGCCGCGCATCATTGTATGAGACGTTCGAGGTGAAGCTGAGCCCACGCGTCGGGCGCATCGTCAGGCTCAGTTCGACCCCGTCGATGTTCGCCCCGGCACCGTTCACCGTGTAGGCGCGGGTGTCGGGGGTGAAGAGGCGCGCCTGGATATTGCCCCAATCGATGTGATAGGCGGTGAGATCGACCGACAACGTACCGTCGATCAGGTCGAAGCGCGTACCGACTTCATAGTTTTTCGTCGTGTCGCTGCCGAACGACTGCGGCAGGTCGGGATAGGGCAACGCAAAGACGTTGAGCCCGCCGATGCGGAAGCCCTCCGAATAGAGCGCATAGACCATGAAATCGTCGTTAGGCTTGTAGGTGAGCGATGCCTTGGGAATGAAATCCGACTGCTTGTCCGCCGCCGGCGCATAGTCGAACGCCGGGACCAGATCGATATTCGGCGCCAGCGTTGCCTCCGCGCGCGTTCGATATTCGAACACACGGCCACCGAGGGTCAGCGTCAACTGGTCGACGATGTCATAGCTGACTTCGCCGAAAATCGCCTTTTCGGTGACATGGTTGCGATAGGTCGAGCGGCTGGTGAAATCGTCGGGCGTGATCACGCTGCTCGGCTGACCGCCGAATTCGCCGGGGTTCGCATCGACATAGTCGGCGATGCCTTCCAGCCGCAGGCGATCGTTACCATAGCCCTTGAGGCGCGTGTAATTGGCGCCGAGCAGCCAGCGGAACCGCCCCCCGTCGGGCGAGGCAAGACGGATTTCGCCATAGCGGGTGTTCGAATTGCCGAAGCCGATGCCGACGAGCGGCGTGTCGGTACGCCCATCGAAGACGCCGAGACCATAGTCGAACAACGAGCTGGCCTTCTTCTTCGTATAGCTGCCGACCGCGGTCAGCGTCGCGAAACCCAGGTCCTGCTCGACGCGCAGGCTGTGCATCTGGAAGTCGCTGTCCTGATATTCGCGCTCGGTGTTCGGGCGCGTATAGTTGCGAACGCCGGGAATGATGAAGACATAGGTCTGATCGTCGAGATCATATTCCTGATACATGCTGAGCGCCGAAATGCGGGTCGTTTCGGTCGGGGTGAAGACGATCGACCCGCGCAGGCCGCGGACCCGCAAATCATTGCTGCCCTTGTCGCCGATGCCGGGGCTGTTCAGATAGCCAGCGTCGACGCGCTGAAGCGCCACGAGGCGCACCGCGAGCTTGTCGGTCACCAGCGGGGCGTTGACCATGCCCTTCACCGCATAGCTCGCCTCGCCCGCGCGCTTGGTGGTCGATACCATGCCCTCGAAACCCGCGTCGAATTTCGACGGGTCAGCCTCGTTCACGACATAGTTGATCGCGCCGCCCAGCGACGAGGATCCGAACAGCGTGCCCTGCGGCCAGCGCAGCACTTCGACGCGGCTGATGTCGAAGGCATCGACATCGGGAATGACGAGCGGGAAGCCCGGTTCGCCAAGCGGCAGTTCGTTGAGATAATAGCCCGTCGTCGTCTGGTTCGCCTCATGATAGGTCGTCGAAGAGATACCGCGGATAACGACTTCGGAATTGCCCGGCTGGTAATCGTTGAACACCACGCCCGGAACGCGGGTGATATAATCGGAGAGGCTCTGGGCGTTGAGTTTCTGCAAGGTCGCTTCGCTGACCGCCGTAACCGAACCGCTGACGTCGCGCACCGACTGTTCGCGCTTTGCTGCGGTGACGACGATTTCGCTGTCGTCGACCTCCTGCGCCAGCGCGCCCGACGCCTGTCCCAGCGCCAGGATCGAAATGCCACACGCCGCGACGCGCCTGAACGATGCAAACCCCATTTTTGCCTCCCTAATTGATAATGCCTATTGGTAAGAAAATCCGATGCTCAAGCTATCACGCGAAACTGGCGTGTCGGCGATGGTCGGGCCAGTTTCGAGCCGGATCGGGCCAGTGCGTCGACACGCGAAAGCGCGGTTTCGAGCGGGCCTGCGGTCAATTTGCCCGATCGGTGGATTGGGCGGCCTGATCGGCGCAGTAAGCCAATTGCGGCGACATACACTGGACGCAACATCCGCGTCGGGCGAGAGAGGGTCGCATGCAGCACATCGAGAACAAGGGTCGGAGAATGTTTATGAGCAGCGTAGCGATGAGCGCTTTCCTGCTAGGCAATCGCGCGGCCTGGGCGGCGGAAAAGAGCGCCGCCGGCCGCTGGCCCCGGGTCGCGCCGCCGCAATCGCCGCGCATCTCGCATATCATCGATCAATTGGGCCGACAGCGTGACGACGCCTATAGCTGGATGAAATTTATCCCGGCCAGCGGCGAACGCACGCGCGACAACCTGCCCGCAGCCGTCGGCACGATGCTGAACGCCGAAAACGCCTATGCCGATGCGATGTTCGCCCCGCTTGCGGAGGAACGCGCAAAGTTGCTCGACGCCATGCTCGCGCGGGCGTCGGGCGACATGGCGGCCCCCGCGCTCGAAAGGGACGGTTGGGATTATGGTTCGGCGCGTCCCGCAGGCGCGGCGCATGCGATCTACACGCGCAGCCGGAAAGGCGAAAAGCCCGAACAACTGGTCGACGAGGCCGAACGCGCGAAGGGCCAACCTTATTTCCGCAGCACCGCGCATCAGCCGAGCCCCGACCACCGCTATTTCGCCTGGGCGGAGGACGTCGTCGGCAACGACCGCCACCGCATCATCGTCCGCGACAATCAGAGCGGCGAGATGCGCACGATCGTCGACAAGGATGCCTATGGTTATGGCGGGGTCGTCTTCAGCCCTTCGTCGCGCTGGCTGTTCTGGATCTGGCGCGACGCGCGCAACCGCCCCACGCGCCTCTATCGCACGTCGGTCGACGGCAAGATCACCGATCTCGTCTATGAGGAACAGGATCCGGCGATCTTCATGCAGGTCAAGCGCACCGCGGCCGATGGCTTCGTCGCGCTGACCCTCGCCGGCCCCGAAACCGCCGAAGTCCGGCTGGTCCCGGCCGCCGACGAAACCGCCACGCCCGCCGTCGTCTGGCCGCGCAAGGTCGGCGTACGGTATGAGATCGACGAATGGAACGGCGGGCTGATCGCGCTCACCGACGCCGACAATGCGTTCGACATGACGCTGCTCAGCCTCGATCCCAAGGATTTCCATACGCTGGCAACGCTTGTCCCGCATCGGGCGGGAACCCCGATCCTTCAGATTCAGCCCTTTGCGACGGCGCTGGTCCTGCTCGAGCGCGTCGACGGTCTTCACCGCCTCGTCATTCGGCACCCCGACGGATCGGAGCGGACCGTCGCCTTCGACGATCCGGCCTATGCGATCGAACTGCCGCCCGAACAAAGCTATGCCGCACCGTCGGTGATGATCGTCCACCAGTCGCCCAAATCGCCGCGCCGCTGGATCCGCATCGACCTTGCCACCGGCAAGCAGAGCGTCGTCCAGCAACTGGCGGTCGCGAACTTCGATCCCGACGATTATGAGGTCGAGCGCCTGCTCGCCCCTGCGCCCGACGGCGAACTGGTGCCGATCACGCAGTTGTCGCGCCGCGGCGCGCCAAAGGACGGCCAGGCGCCCCTGCTCCAATATGGCTATGGCTCCTATGGTGTGCCGAGC